>NZ_JBHXEM010000057.1:0-53113 GCF_042724755.1 Kitasatospora sp. NPDC127067
GGCGGGCACAGTCCGCCGCCGGGCCACCGCCCGTACCCTCAGCGGGTGGTGAGCCGCTCGGCCAGCGCGCGCAGCGCCAGCTCGTAGGAGCCGAGCCCGAAGCCGGCGATGGTGCCGGAGGCCACCGCGGCGATCACCGAGGTGTGCCGGAACGTCTCCCGGGCGTACGGGTTGGAGATGTGCACCTCGATCAGCGGCGCGGTGCGCTGCGCCGCGGCGTCCCGCATCGCGTACGAGTAGTGGGTGAACGCGCCGGGGTTGATCACCACCGGCACCTGCCCGTCGGCCGCCTCGTGCAGCCACTCCACCATCTGCTGCTCGGAGTTGGTCTCGTGCACCTCGACCTCGAAGCCGAACTCCTTGCCCAGCGCGGTGCAGCGCTCGACCAGTCCGGCGTACGAGGTGGCGCCGTAGACGTCCGGCTCCCGGCTGCCCAGCCGGCCCAGGTTGGGGCCGTTGAGCACCATCACCCTGGTCACGCCGAGACCTCCGCGTACGCGGCGACCAGCAGCGACGGGTCGGGGCCCTCCAGCACCGAGGTCTTGCCCAGGCCGTCCAGCACGATGAAGCGGATCAGGTCGCCGCGCGACTTCTTGTCGATCTTCATCGCGTCCAACAGCTTCGGCCAGGCGTCCGCCCGGTAGCTCAGCGGCAGGCCGACCGAGGCCAGCACGGTGCGGTGCCGGTCGGCCGTCTCGTCGTCCAACCGCCCGGCCAGGCGGCCGAGTTCGGCGGCGAAGACCATGCCGATGGAGATCGCGGCGCCGTGCCGCCACTTGTACCGCTCGTTGCGCTCGATGGCGTGGCCGAGGGTGTGGCCGTAGTTGAGGATCTCGCGGCGGCCGGACTCCTTGAGGTCCCCGGAGACCACGTCGGCCTTGACCTGGATGGCCCGGCGGATCAGCTCGACGGTGTGCGGCCCGGCCGGCGTCCTCGCGCCCTCCGGGTCGGCCTCGATCAGGTCGAGGATGGCCGGGTCGGCGATGAAGCCGCACTTGATGACCTCGGCCAGGCCGGAGACGTAGTCGTGCTTGGGCACGGTCTCCAGGGTGCCGAGGTCGGCCAGCACGCCCACCGGCGGGTGGAAGGCGCCGACCATGTTCTTGCCCTCGGCGATGTTGATGCCGGTCTTGCCGCCGACGGCCGCGTCGACCATGCCGAGCAGCGTGGTGGGCATGGAGATCCAGCGCACCCCGCGCAGCCAGGTGGCGGCGACGAAGCCGGCCAGGTCCGTGGTGGCGCCGCCGCCGAGGCCGACGACGACGTCGCTGCGGGTGAAGCCGGTCTGCCCGAGCACCGACCAGCAGTACGCGGCGACCTCGACGCTCTTGGCTTCCTCGGCGTTGGGCACCTGGAGCGCGATGGCCTCGTAGCCCTCGCCGACCAGGTCGTCGCGGATCGCGTCGGCGGTGGCGGCCAGCGCCTCCGGGTGGATGATCGCGACCCGCTTGGCCCGGGCACCGATCAGCGGCGCCAGCTCACCGAGCAGCTGGTGCCCGATCAGCACGTCGTACGGGTCGTGGCCGGCGCTGCCGCCGACGTGGATCCTGACGGTGGTGTCAGTCATGGGGGGTCTTCAGCTCCAGTGCTTCCAGTACGGCGTCCGCGACCTGCTCCGGGCTGCGCCCGGCGGTGTCGACCACGGCGGTGGCCACCTCCAGGTAGAGGGGGCGGCGGGCCTCCATCAGCTCGCGCCAGCGGGCCCGCGGATTGACGGCCAGCAGCGGGCGCGGGGCGTCCAGGCCGACCCGCTTGACGGCGTCGGCGAGCGGCACCTCCAGGAGGACCACCGGCAGCTCGTGCAGCAGCGCGCGGGTGGCCTCGGCCAGCACCGCGCCGCCGCCGAGCGCCAGGACCCCGTCGTGCCCCTCGGCGGCCGCGCGCACGGCCGCCGCCTCCAGCGCGCGGAAGTGCGGCTCGCCCTCGTCGACGAAGATGTCCGGGATGGGCTTTCCGACGGTCGCCTCGATGTCGGCGTCGGTGTCCCGGAAGCCCACGCCCAGGCGCTCGGCCAGGACCCGCCCGACGGTGGACTTGCCACTGCCGGGCGGGCCGACCAGCACCACAACGGGACTGGTCATCGGATGATCAGGTTGTCGAGGTAGCTCTGCACGTTGCGGCGGGTCTCGGAGACGTTGTCGCCGCCGAACTTCTCGTTCACCGCGTCCGCCAGCACCAGCGCGACCATCGCCTCGGCGACGATGCCCGCGGCCGGCACCGCGCAGACGTCCGAGCGCTGGTGGTGCGCCTTGGCCGGCTCGCCGGTGCGCACGTCCAGGGTCTGGAGCGCCCGCGGCACGGTGGCGATCGGCTTCATCGCGGCGCGCACCCGCAGCACCTCACCGGTGGACAGGCCGCCCTCGGTGCCGCCGGAGCGGCCGGAGGTGCGCTTGACGCCCTCGGCGGTCGGGACGATCTCGTCGTGCGCCTTGGAGCCCGGCACCCGGGCCAGCTCGAAGCCGTCGCCGACCTCGACGCCCTTGATCGCCTGGATGCCCATCAGCGCGGCAGCCAGCCGCGCGTCCAGCCGGCGGTCCCAGTGCACGTGCGAGCCGAGGCCCACCGGCACGCCGTACGCCAGCACCTCGACCACGCCGCCCAGGGTGTCGCCGTCCTTGTGGGCCTGGTCGATCTCGGCGACCATCGCCTTCGAGGCGTCGGCGTCCAGGCAGCGCACCGGGTCGGCGTCCAGTCGCGCCTCGTCCGAGGGCAGCGGCACCACACCGGCCGGCGCCTTGGCGGCGGCCAGCTCGACCACGTGGCTGACGATCTCGATGCCGGCCACCTCGCGGAGGTACGCGCGGGCGACGGCGCCCAGCGCGACCCGGGCGGCCGTCTCCCGGGCGCTGGCGCGCTCCAGGATCGGCCGGGCCTCGTCGATCGAGTACTTCTGCATGCCGGCCAGGTCGGCGTGGCCGGGCCGGGGGCGGGTGAGCGCCTCGTTGCGGGCCAGGCCCGCCAACACCTCGGGGTCGACCGGGTCGGCCGACATGACCTGCTCCCACTTCGGCCACTCGGTGTTGCCGACCATGACCGCGACCGGGCTGCCCATCGTCAGACCGTGCCGGACGCCGCCGAGGAAGGTCACCTCGTCCTGCTCGAACTTCATCCGCGCCCCGCGGCCGTAACCGAGCCGGCGGCGCGCCAGCGCGTCGGCCACCACAGCGGTGGTGACCGGTACACCGGCGGGCAGGCCTTCCAGCGTCGCGACGAGTGCGGGGCCGTGCGACTCCCCCGCCGTCAGCCAGCGCAACGTACCCAACGGAGCTCCTTCATCAGCGGACCGGACCTCGGCACCGCCGGGGCCCGCCCCGGGCGTGCCTTGTGCCTGAATCCTTTCATGCCCCAGCAGCACCTGGGGGCACAGTCCGCGTGCCGGACGGCAACCGGCCACCATCCGGCCGGGAACCGCCCGGGGAACCGGCCGCAGGACGGGCCCGGCACCCGGCCGGAGGACCGGGCCCGCGACCGGTGCCCCCGCCACTCGGCGCGGGGGCTCAGTGCCCGGCGAGCGCCTTCTCCCCCGCCTCGCGCATCGCCGCCAGCGGCCCGGGCGTCCGCCCGGTGAAGGCCTCGCTCTGCAGCACCGCCTGGTGCACCAGGAGGTCCAACCCGCCCAGGACGGTCGCCCCGCGCCTGGCGCAGGCGGCGGCCAGCGCCGTCGGCCACGGGTGGTACAGCACGTCGAACAGCGCGCCCGGCTCGGCGGGCAGCGCGTCGGCGAAGACGTCCGTCGCGCCCACCGGCGTGGTGGAGACGGTCAGCGGCCGGGCCAGCGCCTCGGCGCCGCGCTCCCAGTCGGCGGTGCGGACGGCCACGCCCAGCCGCTCGCCCAGCTCGGCCATCTCCCGGGCCCGCTCGGCACTGCGCACGTAGACCGTCACCTCGCCGGTGCAGATCTGGGCGAGCGCGGCCAGCGCCGAGGAGGCGGTGGCCCCGGCGCCCAGGACGGCCGCCTCGGGCACCTCGGTGATCCCGCGCTCGCGCAGCGCGTTGACCAGCCCCGGAACGTCGGTGTTGTGCCCGGTGCGCCGACCGTCGGCGGTGAACACCACGGTGTTCACCGCGTCCACCGAGCGGGCCGTCGCACTGACCTCGTCGAGCAGCGGGACGACCGCCCGCTTCAGCGGCATGGTGAGCGACAGACCGGCCCACTCGGCCTCGTCCAGCGCGGCGACGAACCCGGGCAGCCCGGCCTCGTCGACCTCGAAGCGGTCGTAGCGCCAGCCGTCCAGTCCGAGCGCCGCGAAGGCGGCCCGGTGCAGGTCCGGCGAGAGCGAGTGGGCGATCGGCGAACCGAGAACGGCCGCCCGGTGCTTGCTGGTCAACGCTGCCTCTCCGCGAACTGGCGGACTGTCGTCCGGCCGTGGCTACTTCTTGGTGGTGCAGTGACCGCGCGCCTCGTCGAAGCCCTGCCCGGCCGACTGGCAGTACTCCTTGACGTTGGCGTAGTGCTCCTTGCTCGTCTCGGCGAACCGGGTCTGGGTCGGGGACATCGCGATGAAGTACAGCCACTTTCCGTCCGCCGGGTGCAGCGTCGCGTTGAGCGCGTCGTCGCCGGGGTTGGAGATCGGACCGGGCGGCAGGCCCGGATTGATGTAGGTGTTGTACTTGTTGGACGCGTCGTCCATGTCCTTCTTGTCGAGGTCCTTGCGGTTCAGCGAGTACTGGAGCGTGGTGTCCATGCCCAGCCGGTGGTTGATCTCGCCGCCGGCCGCCAGCCGGTTCTGGATGGTCTTGGCCATCTTGGCGAAGTCTTCCGGGTTGTTGCCCTCGCGCTGGAGGATGCTCGCCTCGATGAGCACCTCGTAGCCGGTCTTCAGCCCCACCGAGGCGGCCTGGGCGTCCAGGCCGGCGTACTTCTCGGTGGCGTTCTTCACCATCTGCTTGAGCAGGTCCTCGGGCTTCATGCCCTCGGCGATGTTGTAGCGGGTCGGCCAGAGGAAGCCCTCGATGTTGCCGTTGGCGTACGGCGGCAGGCCGAGGTCGTTGACCTGGGCCTTGGCGACGCCCGCCGTGGTGCCCGCCTGCAGCTTCAGCTTGGTGTCGATGAGGGTGTAGATCTCGGTGGAGTTCTTGCCCTCGGGGACGACGATCGCCGCGCCGCCCGCCTGGGCGAGCAGCTCCTTGAGCGCGGCCGCGGCCGGCATCTCCTTCTTCAGCCCGTAGTAGCCGTACTGGATGGTGCCGCACTTGGGCTCGGCCTTGCAGGCCGCGGAGAACGCGTCGACGCTCTTGACGACACCGGCGTTCTTCAGCGCCAGACCGATCTGCCCACCGACCGCGCCCTTCTTGACCTCGACCTGGACGGAGCCGGTGCCCTCGCCGGTGAAGTCCTCCGGCGGGCCGAAGTGGCTCTGGTAGAAGCCGTAGCCCCACCAGCCGGCCCCGCCCACGGCGCCGAGCAGCACCAGCGCGACCAGCAGACAGGCGCCGCCGTTGCGGCGGCCCGACTTCTTGCCCTTCTCCTTGCGCTTCTTCTGGGCCTCGCGGGACTCGTCCTGCTCCCCGAGGAAGCCGGCGTCCCCGGCCTCGGCGTGCTCGTCGAGGTAGCCGTCGTCCTCGTGGCGGACGTCCTGGTGGCCGTCCCACTCGTCCGTCCCGGCCTCGCGCGGGGCACCGACCGGGTCGGCGCCGGCCTCCAGCGCGGCGGCCTCGGCCTCCCAGTCGATCCCGTCCGGGCCCGGGCCGGAGGCCGGCGCGGGCGCCGGGGCCGTCGGCTGCTGCCGCCGTCGCCGCGGCGTCTGCTGCTGCTGCTGGGGAGCCTGCTGGGACTGGTCCTGCTGGGGCTGGGCGTGCTGCTGGGGCAGGGGCACCTGCTGCTGGGGGGCCTGCTGCTGGGGGGCCTGCTGGCCGCCGGGGAAGCCCTGCTGGTAGCCCTGCTGCTGCATCGGCGCCTGCTGCTGGGGCATCTGCTGCTGCGGATAGCCCTGCTGCACCTGCTGCTGCACCTGCTGCTGCGCGTACCCCTGCTGGGGGTAGCCCTGCTGCGGCACCTGCTGCTGCGGCACCTGCTGGGGGTAGCCCTGCTGACCGCCCGGGTAACCCTGCTGCGGCATCTGCGCCTGCTGCTGCGGATAGCCCTGCTGCGCCATCATCTGCTGCTGCATCTGCGGCGTCATCTGCTGCTGGGCGTACCCCTGCTGCACGTCCCCGTACGGCTGCTGCTGGGCCGCCTGGCCCTGCTGCGGGTACTGCTGCTGCCACTGGCCGTCCTGCTGGCCGGGGACCGGCTGCCGGCCGTCGTACCCGGGATCACCGGGGTGCCACGGCTCGCCCTGGGGGCCGTAGCCCCCACCCAGATCGGTCATCGATCCCCTTAACCGACGGTGACGACCGGAGGATCAAACCGGCCGTCCGGGACGACGCCGTCCCGGCTGATTCTCGAACCGGCGTGCTAGCGCAGCGCCTGGAGGGAGACGTTACCGTACCGCAGCCTTACCCCCGCCCGGGCGGACGCACGGTCAGTGAGCGATCTCACCGAGGGCACACAACACCGTTACGGTGCCCCCGACACCGTCACGGCGTCCCCGCACCGGACCCGGACGGCGCCCCGGCCCCGCCCGCGCCCCCCGGGCCGGAGGACGCCGGGGAGGACGGGTCCGCGGCCGGGGCACTGGGCCTGGCCGCCGCCCGGTTGGCGTTGAACTCGACCACGTTGCGTTGCTGAACGTCGAAGCTGTCGGTGAAGCGGGTGTCCCCCGGTTTCACGGTGACGAAGTACAGCCAGTCCCCCGGCGTCGGGTCCAGCGCGGCCAGGATCGCCTGCCGCCCGGGGTTGGAGATCGGGCTCGGCGGCAGCCCGGGGTGCAGGTAGGTGTTGTACGGGGAGTCCAGCCTGGTGTCGGTCACCGAGGTGTTCAGGGTCGAGCGGCCGAGCGCGTAGTTGATGGTGGAGTCCAGCTGCAGGGGCATGCCCTTGGCCAGCCGGTTGTAGATCACCCGGGCCACCTTGCCCATGTCCTCGGTGTTGTCGGCCTCGCCCTGGACCATGCTGGCCACGGTGATCAGCCCGTACACGCTCTGCCCGAGGTTCTGCGCGACCACGGTGGCGTCGTCCCGGCCGAACTCCCTGCCGGCCCGGTCCACCATCTGCTTCAGCAGGTCGAAGGCGGTGGTGCCCTCGGTGACGCTGTACGTCGCCGGGAAGAGGTAGCCCTCCGGGCTGCCGTTGGTGAAGTCGGGCAGGCCGAGTTCGGCGCCCTGGTCCTGGGCGGTCTTCTGGGCGGTGCCCGCGGGCAGGTTCAGCTTCCGGTCGATGGCCGCGTAGATCTGGTAGCCGCGCCAGCCCTCGGGGATGGTCAGGCCGTTGGCGTTGGCCGGGTCGATCAGGATCGCCAGCGCCGCCGCGGCCGACATCTTCTGCTTCAGTGTGTACGTCCCGGGCTGGATCCGCCCGGCCGCCGCCGCGCTGCCCTTCGCGGCCCGGGTGAAGGCGAGCGAGCTGGCCACCACCCCGTTGCGGACCAGCGCGGAGGCGATCTGGGAGAGGCCGGCGCCCTCCGGGACGGAGACCTGCACGCTGCCGGTGCCCTGCCCGGCGAAGTCGGCGGCGGCCGGGGGTTTGCGCTGCGCCTGGAGCCAGGTGTACCCGGTCAGCCCGATCCCGCCGAACACCGCGATCAGCGCGAGCGCGGTGAGCCCGCAGGCCAGCCCGTTGCGCCGTCGGTGCGGATCCGGCGCATCGAAGCGCGGGCGGGGCGCGCCCGGCGGACGGCCCTCCGGTTCCAGCACCGGCGCGCCCAGATGCCCCGGCGTGAGCCCTGGGTGGAAGTCCTGGTCGGTCATGGCTCGCGCCCCCTTGGCGGTCCCGGATCGATCCGGATCAATATGAATCGATGTGAATCGATCCATAACGGACACGGAAGCGAACGAAAAAGGGTCCGTGCGGACGCGTCCGCACGGACCCCTCAAACGGGACGTTAGATCAGACCGGTCAGCCGACCGCCTCGACGCTCTCACCGGGCGGGCGTCCGCTCACCCGTTCGGACTCAAGGGCGGTCTGGAGGATCACCACCGCGGCGGCCTGGTCCACCACCGAGCGGCCCTTCTTCGCCTTGACCCCCGAGGCGCGCAGCCCGTGGGTCGCGGTGACGGTCGACATCCGCTCGTCCACCAGCCGCACCGGCACCGGGTAGAGCCGGGCGGCCAGCCGGGCCGCGTACGCCCGGACCTTCTCCGCCGCCGGCCCCTCCTTGCCGCTGAGCGAGCGCGGCAGCCCGACGATCACCTCCATCGCGCCGTACTCGTCGACGATGGCGGCGATCCTGGCCTGCGACTTCACCCCGGCCGGGACGGTCTCCACGGGCGTGGCGAGCACCCCGTCGGGGTCGCAGGACGCGACCCCGATCCGGGCGTCCCCGACGTCGACGGCGATCCGCCGCCCACGCCGGAAGGGCCTCTCCTCCTGCTCCATCAGCTGGCGCGCTCCGCGACCAGGCCGCGCACCGCGGCGATGGCCTCGCCGACCGCGGCCGGGTTGGAGCCGCCGCCCTGGGCGACGTCGTCCTTGCCGCCACCTCCGCCGCCGAGGGTCTTGGCGGCGGTCCGGACCAGCTCGCCGGCCTTGATGCCGCGGCCGCGGGCGTCCTCGTTGGTCGCGATGACGGTCAGCGGGCGGTCATTGGCCACCGTGAAGGCGGCGACCACGGCCGGGCGCGAGCCGAGGCGGCCGCGCACGTCCAGGACCAGCTTGCGCAGCTCGTCCGCGCCCACGCCGTCGGCGACCTGCGCGGCGACCACGGCGATGCCGTGCACGTCCTCGGCCGAGTCGGCCAGACCCGCCGCGGCGGCCAGCACCTTCTCGGCGCGGAAGCGCTCGATCTCCTTCTCGGCGTCCTTGAGCTTGGCGAGCATGCCCGAGATCTTCTCCGGCAGCTCCTCCGGGCGGCCCTTGACCAGCTCGGTGAGCTGGGCGACCACGGTGTGCTCACGGGCCAGGAAGCGGTACGCGTCGGTGCCGACCAGCGCCTCGACGCGGCGCACGCCGGAGCCGATCGAGGACTCGCCGAGCAGCTTCACCAGGCCCAGCTGGGCGGTGTTGCCGACGTGGGTGCCACCGCACAGCTCCTTGGAGAAGTCGCCGATGGTCACGACCCGGACCTCGTCGCCGTACTTCTCGCCGAACATCGCGATGGCGCCGGCCTTGCGGGCCTGGTCCATCGTCATGACCTCGGCGGTGACCTCCAGCTCGCGGCCCAGCACGTCGTTGATCTTCTGCTCGACGTCGACCAGCACGCTGCCCGGAACGGCGGCGGGCGAGCCGAAGTCGAAGCGGAAGCGGCCGGGGGCGTTCTCGGAGCCGGCCTGGGCGGCCGTCGGGCCGAGCGCGTCGCGCAGCGCCTGGTGGGTCAGGTGGGTGGCCGAGTGCGCACGGGCGATCGCCCGGCGGCGCTCGATGTCGATCGTGGCGTACGCCGAGGCGCCCAGCACGACCTCGCCGAACAGCACCCCGCCGGAGTGCACGACGACGCCCGGGACGGGCTGCTGCACGTCGCGGATCTCCACCACCGCGCCGGACTCCAGCCTGATCCGGCCCTGGTCGGCGAGCTGGCCGCCGCCCTCGGCGTAGAACGGGGTGCGGTCGAGGATGATCTCGACCTCGTCGCCCTCGGAGGCGGCCGGCGACGGGACGCCGTCCACCAGCAGGCCGACCACGGTGGCCTCGCCCTCGGTGAGGGCGTAGCCGGTGAAGACGCTGGCGCCGGACTTGTCGGCGACCTCGCGGTACGCGGCGACGTCGGCGTGGCCCATCTTCTTGGCCTTGGCGTCCGCCTTGGCCCGGTCCCGCTGCTCCTGCATCAGGCGGCGGAAGCCGGACTCGTCCACCTGGAGGCCCTGCTCCTCGGCCATCTCCAGGGTGAGGTCGATCGGGAAGCCGTAGGTGTCGTGCAGCTTGAACGCCTGCTCGCCGGAGAGCACCGCGCCGCCGGCCTGCTTGGTCTCGGTGACCGCGACGTCCAGCAGGTTGGTGCCGGCCTTCAGGGTCTGGAGGAAGGCGCCCTCCTCGCCGACGACGACCGTCTCGATGCGCTTGCGGTCGCTCTCCAGCTCGGGGTACTGCGGAGCCATCGCCTTGATCGCGACGTCGATGAGCTCCTTGGCCACCGGCTCGGTGGCGCCCAGCAGGCGCATGTTGCGGATGGCGCGGCGCAGGATGCGGCGCAGCACGTAGCCGCGGCCCTCGTTGCCGGGGGTGACGCCGTCGCCGACCAGCATCAGCGCGGTGCGGATGTGGTCGGTGACCACGCGCAGCGAGACGTCCGACTTGTGGTCGGCGCCGTAGGTGTGGCCGGTGAGCTCGGCGGCGCGGTCGAGGATCATCCGGCTGGTGTCGATCTCGAAGAGGTTGTCGACGTCCTGCAGGATGGCGGCGAGGCGCTCCAGGCCGAGGCCGGTGTCGATGTTCTTGCTCGGCAGGTCGCCGAGGATCTCGAAGCCGTCCTTGCCGTCGCCGTGGCCGCGCTCGTACTGCATGAAGACCAGGTTCCAGATCTCCAGGTAGCGCTCGCCGTTGACGGCCGGGCCGCCCTCCTCGCCGTACGCGGGGCCGCGGTCGTAGTTGATCTCCGAGCACGGGCCGCACGGGCCGGGGACGCCCATCGACCAGAAGTTGTCCTTCATGCCCAGGCGCTGGATGCGCTCCGAGGGCACGCCGATGACGTCACGCCAGATCTGCTCGGCCTCGTCGTCGTCCTTGTAGACGGTGATCCAGAGCTTCTCCTTCTCCAGGCCGTAGCCACCGTCCGCGACGGGGGTGGTGAGCAGGTCCCACGCGAACTTGATGGCTCCTTCCTTGAAGTAGTCGCCGAAGGAGAAGTTGCCGCACATCTGGAAGAAGGAGCCGTGCCGGGTGGTCTTCCCGACCTCCTCGATGTCCAGGGTGCGCACGCACTTCTGGACGCTGGTGGCGCGCGAGAACTGCGGCTTGACCTCGCCCAGGAAGTAGGGCTTGAACGGCACCATGCCGGCGTTGACGAGCAGCAGGGTGGGGTCGTCGGCGACCAGGGACGCCGACGGAACGACGGTGTGGCCGCGCTCCTCGAAGAAGCGCAGCCAGCGGCGGCGGATCTCAGCCGACTCCATTAGTGGTCCTTCCGGTTCGGGGTACCGCCCCGCGGCGGCAGGGCGCGGCGGGGCGTTTCTTCAGTGGTCCGGGGGGTGGTACGGGAGCTGCGGGACGGAGGCAGGGCGGCGGCCGGGCTACCGGGCGCCGCCGAGATAGCTCGGTACTGCGGCTCGCCGGAGGGGGGCAGCGCGGAACGCTTCCCCAGGAGGGACCGGCGGTCGCCGCGGGGCTCCACCACGGCGGTGCCGTGCAGCCCGAGGTCGTCCTTCAACTGCTCCTCGCGCTCGGCCATGCCGGCCTGCACGTCCCGGGCGAACTGCTTGGCCAGGTCGCCCAGGTGCAGCGCGCCGCGGGCGGCGGTGCCGGAGAGGCTGTCCGGGGTGAGCCGGTGCACGGCCTCGTTGGCCTTGTTCATGGCCCAGACGGTGGCGCCGGCGCCGACCGCCATCCAGAAGATGCGTCGCACCATGCCGTCAGCCCCTCACCGCGCGCCGGACCCGGGAGAACAGGCCGCTCCTGGGCGCGGTCGCGGCGCGCACCTCGGCCCGGATCAGCCGGGCCAGCTCCTCGCGCTCGCCGGCCTGCGCCGGCACCGGCGGCAGGCCGCCCTGCTGCCGGGCGACGGCCTTGCGCACGCCGTAGCTGAACGCCGCGACCTTCACCAGCGGTCCGCCCAGGGTGGCGGCCACGGTGGAGGAGAGCGCGTTGGCGTTGGCGGCGGCGTCCTGCACGTTGGCGGTGATCTCGTCGACCCGCTCCAGCTGCTCGTTGGCGCTGCGCACCGCGGCGCCCGCGTCGGTCAGCAGCGGAACGGCCTGTTCGGTGACCGCGGAGACCAGGACGGCGGCCTCCTTGAGCACCCGCGAGAGGCGGACCAGCACCACGGCGAGCAGGGTGACCAGGACCGCCCAGAACACGGCGACGAGCAATCCGGCCAGCTCTCCCACGGACACCTTTGCGCGCTCCCTCGCCTTGCAGTTCTCCTGGGCCTGTCAGACAGGCCCCAGCAGGAAACCCTATCGCGCCCGGGCCCGGTTTCCGGACCGGGTTGTTCGCCCGGCGATCCGGTCGGGTGTGCGATCCGCACGCGTAACCTACCGATCGGTCACCTCGTTCTGCCTGGCAGGCCGTCGCCCGTACGGCCCGACGCACGTCCGGACCCCGACCGGTCCGGCTTGGAGCACGGGGAGCAGCCTTTGGCCGGGGACTGGACAGCACCGCCCGGGGAGCCCGCGGCGGGGCCGCACGGGCCGGAGCCCGGCCGGCTGCCGGCCGAGGTGACCGGCTTCGTCGGGCGGCGGGGCGAACTGGCCGAGCTGGCCGGGCTGCTGGACTCGGCCCGGCTGGTGACCGTCACCGGGCCGGGCGGCGTGGGCAAGAGCCGACTGGCCCTGCGCGCGGCGGCCCGGGCGGCCGACGCCTTCCCGGACGGCACCTGGCTGGTGGACGTGGCCCCGGTGCAGGACCCGCTGCTGCTCGGCCACGCCGTCCTGGAGTCGCTGCGGCTCGCCGACGGCTCCGCCCGTCCGCCGCTGGACGTCCTGATCGAGCGGCTGGAGGGCCGGCGCCTGCTGCTGGTACTGGACGGCTGCGAGCACCTGGTGGAGGCCTGCGCCGAGTTGGCCGACGCGCTGCTGCGGGCGCTGCCCGGCCTGCGGCTGCTGACCACCAGCCGCACCACCCTGCGGGCCTCGGGCGAGCACCTGCTGGCCCTCACGCCGCTGCCGGTCGGCCCGGCGCCCTCCGGCCCGGTGCGGCCGGACGCGCTGCCGGACGCGGTACGGCTGTTCGTCGAGCGGGCCTGGGCGGTGCTGCCGTCCTTCGAGGTGACGGAGGCCAACGCGGAGGCGGTCGCGCTGCTCTGCCGCCGGCTGGACGGCATCCCGCTGGCCCTGGAGCTGGCCGCCGGCCGGCTGCGCGCGCTGTCGGTGGAGCAGGTCACCGCCCGGCTGGACGACCGTTTCCGGGTGCTCACCGGCGGCTCGCGGACGGCCCTGCCGCGGCACCGGACGCTGCGCACGACGGTCGGCTGGAGCCATGAACTGTGCACCGTGCAGGAACGTTTACTCTGGGCCCGCCTGTCGGTCTTCGCCGGCGGATTCGACCTGGAGGCCGCCGAGTACGTCTGCGCCGGCGAGGGCATCGAGGCCGAGGACGTCCTCGACCTGCTCGACGAGCTGGTCGCCCAGTCCGTGGTGCTGCGCGAGGACAGCGCCTTCGGCGTGCGCTTCCGGCTGCTGGACACCCTGCGCGAGTACGGCGGCCAGTGGCTGCGCGCCGCCGGCGAGGAGCAGCGGCTGCTGCGCCGCCACCGGGACTGGTACCTGGGCGTCGCCACCTGGGGCGAGGTCGAGTGGTTCGGCCCCCGGCAGGCGGAGACCGCCGAGCGCACCGGGCTCGCCCACGGCAACCTGCGCGCGGCGCTGGAGTTCTGCCTCGCCGAGCCGGGCGAGGAGCAGATCGCCCTGCTGCTGGCCGGCACGCTCTGGTTCTACTGGATCGGCTGCGGCCACCTCGGCGAGGGCCGGCACTGGCTGGACCGCGCGCTCGCGCTGGACCGCGAGCCCACCGAGGCCCGGGCCAAGGCCCTCTGGGTGACCGGCTACATGGCCACCCTCCAGGGCGACCTCGGCTTCGCCCGCCCGGCACTGGAGGAGTGCCGCCGCCAGGCGCTGGACACCGGCGACGACCGGGCGCTGGCCTACGCCGTCCACCGCCAGGGCTGCGTCGCCCTGGTCGGCGACGACCCCGACCGGGCCGCCGAACTGTTCGAGGAGGCGCTCTGGCACTACCGGACCATCGGCGAGCTCAACAGCAACGTGGTGATGGCCATGCTGGAGCTGGGCCTGGCCCACCTCTTCCAGGGCGATCCGGACAGCGGCGAGCTCTGGTTCGGCCAGGCCCGCGAGCTGTGCGAGGAGCACGGCGAGCAGTGGGCCTACGGGTACGTGCTCTACGCGATGGCGTACTCGCACTGGCTGGACGGCGCCGTGCAGCCCGCCCGGGCGCTGGCCCGGGAGTGCGTGCGGCTGAACCACCTCTTCCGCGACCTGCTCGGCATCGTGCTGGGCATCGACCTGCTGGCACTGCTGGAGACCGAGCCGAGCGGACCGGGCGAGCCGGGCGACCTGCGCGAGGCCCGGGTGCTGCAGGGGGCCGCGCACCGGATCTGGCGCACGGTCGGCAACCCGTTCCTGGGCTCGCGGAACTTCTTCGGCCCCCACCAGGAGTGCGCCGAGCGGGCCCGGGCCGGGCTGACCGCCCAGGAGTACGAGGAGTGCTACGAGGCCGGGACCCTGCTGGACCTGGACGCGGCGGTCGCCCGGGCGCTCGGCGGCGGGGCCGGGCGCAGGGCGCAGGGCCCGGAAACGGCGCGGGACCCCCGCTCGGCGCCGCCCGCGCCGGCGCCCTCGACGGCGCGGAATAGTTGAAACTTGCCGATTGCTTGAGGAGGCAAGGAACTGCCCGGAAGGAGCATCATGGCCGTCCACAACGCCGCCAACGAGTACCGCATGGCGAAGTTCTACTTCGATTCCAAGGCGTACACCGACGCGGCGCGCACGCTCGAAGGTGTCCTCGCCGAGGAGCCGACCAACCTCTCCGTCCGGATGCTGCTGGCCCGCAGCTACTTCCACTCGGCCCAGCTCCGCCGCGCCGAGGCCGAGCTGCTGCGGATCCTGGAGGCCGACCCGGCCGAGGACTACGCCCGGCTGATGCTCGGCCGCACCCTGGAGCGCCAGGGCCGGCCCGAGGAGGCCCGCCCGCACCTGCGGCTGGCCGCCGCGATGACCGGCGAGAGCATCTGACGGCAGCGGGAAGGACGGCACGGAAAAGGGGCGAGCCCCCGTCGCCTCGAAAGGCGGCGGGGGCTCGCTCGTGGTGTCGCGAAGAGCGGAACCGGGTCAGCGCGAGTAGTACTCGACGACCAGCTGCTCGTCACAGATCACCGGGACCTCCTTGCGCTGCGGCGCACGGTCCAGGCGGAAGGCCAGGGCCTTCAGGTTGACCTCGAGGTACTTCGGGGTCTGGCCCTCACCCGCGTAGCCACCCTCACGGGCGACCTGGAAGGGGACCTTCTCCTTGCTGCGCTCGCGGACGGTCACCACGAAGCCCGGCTTCATCTGGAACGACGGCTTGTTGACCTTGCCGCCGTTGACCTCGATGTGGCCGTGGACGACCATCTGGCGGGCCTGGTAGATGGTGCGGGCGATGCCCGAACGCAGCACCAGCGAGTCCAGACGGGTCTCCAGGTCGGCGACGAGCGCCTCACCGGTCTTGCCCTCGGCCTTCTTCGCGCGGTCGAACGCGCGCGCCATCTGCTTCTCGCTCAGGTCGTACTGGGCGCGCAGACGCTGCTTCTCGAGCAGACGGACCTTGTAGTCCGAGTTCTGCTTGCGGCCACGGCCGTGCTGGCCGGGCGGGTACGGGCGGGCCTCGAAGTACTTGACGGACTTCGGGGTCAGCGGCACGCCGAGCGCACGCGCGATCTTGACCTTGGGACGCTTCTGGTTCGCCATGAACCAAACCTTCCTTGCTTACGAATACGGCTTCACCAGGTGTTGACGGAGGTCGCATCTCGCGACCCGGAGACAACCCATCGCCGAGGCGATGCGGTCAGCCGCTCTCCGGAGCCGGGCACGAAAGTGCTGGTCACACGGACCGGCCCAGAATCTGGGCCGCCCGCGACACCGAAACGGTGCGCGACGCTCCTGGTGCGGGCCCCTCGGAGGGGGCCTACGGCCGGTGTCCCGCTGGTGCGGCCGGTCGGTGGGGTCTCCCCCGCCGCCGTCCCGGGACATGGCACTCCGACCGAGTATACCGGTGGATCACTCGCCCTTTTCCCCGGGCTGCTCCTCGGCCTTCTGCTCCGGCTTCGCGGGCGCCTTCCCGTCCTTCTTCCCGGCCTTGCCCTCCACCCTGCGCTCCCCCCGCAGCCGCCCGCGCGTCCACTCCACCACGTCCGCGTACCGGGCCTCGCCGCCGCGCCTGGTCGGCCGGTAGTACTCCTTGCCGTGCACCGCGTCCGGCGCGTACTGCTGGGCGGCGATGCCCTCCGGCAGGTCGTGCGGGTACCGGTAGCCCTGGCCGTGGCCGAGCTTGCCCGCGCCGCCGTAGTGCGCGTCCCGCAGGTGGGGCGGGACGGCGCCCGCCAGGCCCTGCCGGACGTCCGCCAGCGCCGCGTCGATCGCCAGGTAGGCGGCGTTGGACTTGGGCGCCAGGGCCAGCGCGATGGCCGCCTGGGAGAGGATGATCCGGGCCTCCGGGAAGCCGATCAGGGCCACCGCCTGGGCCGCCGCCACCGCCGTCTGCAGGGCCGTCGGGTCGGCCAGTCCAACGTCCTCGCCGGCCGAGATCATCAGCCGGCGGGCGATGAACCGCGGGTCCTCCCCCGCCTCGATCATCCGGGCCAGGTAGTGCAGGGTGGCGTCCACGTCGCTGCCGCGGATCGACTTGATCAGCGCGCTCGCCACGTCGTAGTGCTGGTCGCCGTCCTTGTCGTAGCGCACCGCCGCCTGGTTGACCGCCGTCTCGGTGGTGGCCAGCGTGATGCTCGACTCGCCCTTCTCCAGCGCCGCGCCGGCCGCCGCCTCCAGTGTGGTGAGCGCCCGCCGGGCGTCCCCGCCGGCCAGCCGCACCAGGTGGTCCTCGGCCTCCGCGGACAGCTCCAGCGCGCCCTCCAGGCCGCGCTCGTCGGCCACCGCACGGCGCAGCAGCGCCCGGATGTCCTCGTCGGTCAGCGACTCCAGGGTGAGCAGCAGCGAGCGGGACAGCAGCGGGGAGATCACCGAGAAGTACGGGTTCTCGGTCGTCGCCGCGATCAGGGTCACCCAGCGGTTCTCCACGGCCGGCAGCAACGAGTCCTGCTGGGCCTTGGAGAAGCGGTGGATCTCGTCCAGGAAGAGCACCGTCTCCCGGCCGGACATCCCGACCGCCCGCCGGGCGCCGTCGATCACCGCCCGGACCTCCTTGACCCCGGCGGTGATCGCGGACAGCTCCACGAAGCGGCCCTCGACCGCCTGGCTGATCACGTGCGCCAGCGTGGTCTTGCCGGTGCCGGGCGGCCCCCAGAGGATCACCGAACTGGTCGCCGCCGGGCCCCGCGAGCCCGCGACCAGCCGGCGCAGCGGCGAGCCGGGCTTCAGCAGCTGCCGCTGCCCCGCCACCTCGTCCAGGGTGCGCGGACGCATCCGTACGGCCAGCGGAGCCCGGCCGGGCTCCCTGGTCTGGCGTTCCTCGGCTGCGGCGGTGAAGAGGTCCGGTTCGTCCACACCGGAAGCCTATGCGAGGCCCCGGACAGCCCGGCAAGGCACGCGACGGGCCCGGCCTACTCCAGCCCGGCGGCGTGGTCCGGGACGTACTTCTGCAGGTCGCGCGGGGGCCGCTGGTAGCCGTGCGACGCGGGGCGGGGCGGCAGTTCGACCTGCCGGGCCTTGATCTCGCGGTACGGCACGGTGGACAGCAGGTGGGCGATCATGTTGATCCGGGCCCGGCGCTTGTCGTCGCTCTCCACCACGTGCCAGGGCGAGTCCGGGGTGTCGGTGTGGATGAACATCTCGTCCTTGGCCCGCGAGTAGTCCTCCCAGCGGGTGATCGACTCGACGTCCATCGGGGAGAGCTTCCAGCGCTTCATCGGGTCGCCCAGGCGGTCCCGGAAGCGCCGCTCCTGCTCGGTGTCGCTCACCGAGAACCAGTACTTGCGCAGCAGGATGCCCGACTCGGTCAGCATCCGCTCGAAGGTCGGGCACTGGTGCAGGAACTGCCAGTACTCCTCGTCGTTGCAGAAGCCCATCACGCGCTCGACGCCCGCGCGGTTGTACCAGCTGCGGTCGAACAGCACGATCTCCCCGGCGGCCGGCAGGTGCTCGACGTACCGCTGGAAGTACCACTGGGTCTTCTGCCGTTCGGTCGGCGTGGGCAGCGCCGCGACCCGGGCGATGCGCGGGTTCAGGTACTCCGTCACCCGCTTGATCGCTCCGCCCTTTCCGGCGGCGTCGCGTCCCTCGAAGACCACCACCAGCCGGGCGCCCTCGGCCCGCACCCACTCCTGGAGCTTCACCAGCTCCTCCTGGAGCCGCAGCAGCTCCCGCTCGTACGGCTTCCTGGCCAGTTTCTCCGGCTTCCCGGTCCGCCGCTGCTCGGCCACCCTCGGGTCCTCCGTTCGGTCGAATGCTGATGAGCATTCACCGTAGGCGCCGGCGGCCGGATCCGCAGGTCGGCGAGGCCGTGGCGACCGGGCCGGTCTCGTGGACCGGCCCCGGGAGAGGCGCCCGAGGGAGCGGCGCTCGGGGTGGGGCAAGAGCCTGGAGGCAGGCTCTATACGGCGACGAAGGGCTCGGGGTAGCGGCAGAGCCCGCGCGGGGCGCCGTCGTACGCCGCCAGCGGAAGCGCCTGGAAGTACGCCTCCGGCACCTCGAACGGGCCGGTGACCTCGTGCCGCCCGGCCGGCGCGAAGCCGAACCGCCCGTAGTACTCCGGATCGCCGAGGACGACCACGAGCTTCTCCCCCGCCTCCTCGGCCGCCGCCAGCACGGCCCGGACGACCAGCTCGCCGACGCCCCGGCGCTGCCACTCGGGCGCCACCGCGACCGGCGCGAGCGCCAGCGCCTTGCCGTCGCCGACCCGCAGCCGGGTCAGCAGCGCGTGTCCGATCACCAGCCCGGCACCGTCGACCGCCACCACGGACAGCCCGGGCAGCCAGGCGGGATCGCGGCGCAGCGCGTCCACCAGGTCCGCCTCGTCCGGCCCCGGGAACGCGGCCATGTGGACGCGTCTGGTCGCCGGGACGTCGTCCGGACATTCGACTCTCGTCGTGACCTGCATTGAGTCAACCCTCCCTGTGTCACACACCGTTGTGGACCGGCCCCGGACGACGGGCGAGCCGTCCGGGGCCGTTGCAGGTTAGCGGATGACGCGACGTCAGGACTTGGGCTGAGCCTCGCCCTTGGCGTCCTCGCGGACCTTCGGCTGGGCGTCCACGCCGGCCTCGCGACGCTGCGCCGGGGTGATCGGGGTCGGGGCGCCGGTCAGCGGGTCGCCGCCGGTGGACGTCTTCGGGAAGGCGATGACGTCCCGGATGGTGTCGTACCCGCCCAGCAGCGTGACGATGCGGTCCAGGCCGAAGGCGACGCCACCGTGCGGCGGCGGGCCGTAGTTGAAGGCGTCCAGCAGGAAGCCGAACTGCGAGGCCGCCTCCTCCTCGGAGAGGCCGATCGCGTCGAACGCCCGCTTCTGCACGTCGCGCTGGTGGATACGGATCGAACCGCCGCCCAGCTCCGAGCCGTTGAGGACCAGGTCGTAGGCGTTGGAGAGCGCCGAGCCCGGGTCGGTGTCGAAGGTGGCCAGCGACTCCGCGGTCGGGGCGGTGAACGGGTGGTGCACCGCGTGCCAGCCCTGGAACTGGCCCTTGTCGTCCTCGATCGGCTCGAACATCGGGAAGTCGACGACCCAGAGGAAGGCCCACTGGGACTCGTCGATCAGCTCGCAGCGGCGGCCGATCTCCAGACGGGCGGCGCCGAGCAGCTCCTGCGAGGCGCGCTCCTTGCCGGCCGCGAAGAAGATCGCGTCGCCGTTCTTGGCGCCCGCGGCGGCGGCGAGGCCGGCCAGGTGCTCCTCGGAGAGGTTCTTGGCGACCGGGCCGCGCAGCTCGCCGGTCTCGGCGTCGATGAGCACGTAGGCGAGGCCGCGGGCGCCGCGCGCCTTGGCCCAGTCCTGCCAGGCGTCCAGCTGCTTGCGCGGCTGCGAGGCACCGCCGGGCATGACCACGGCGCCGACGTACGGGGCCTGGAAGACGCGGAAGTCGGTGCCCTTGAAGTACGCGGTCAGGTCGGTGAGCTCCTGGCCGAAGCGGACGTCCGGCTTGTCCGAGCCGTAGCGGCCCATGGCGTCCGCGTAGGTCATCCGCGGCAGCGGGTTGGGGATCTCGTAGCCGTGGACCTCGCGCCAGACGGAGCCGATGATCTTCTCGCCGAGGGCCAGGATGTCCTCCTGGTCGACGAACGAGGCCTCGATGTCCAGCTGGGTGAACTCCGGCTGCCGGTCGGCGCGGAAGTCCTCGTCGCGGAAGCAGCGGGCGATCTGGTAGTAGCGCTCCATGCCGGCCACCATCAGCAGCTGCTTGAACAGCTGGGGCGACTGCGGCAGGGCGTACCAGTGGCCGGGCTGGAGGCGGACCGGGACCAGGAAGTCGCGGGCGCCCTCGGGGGTGGAGCGGGTGAGGTACGGCGTCTCGATGTCGAGGTAGTCGTTCTCCTCCATCACCCGGCGGATGATGTTGTTGACCTTGGAGCGCAGGCGCAGGCCCTTGGCCGGGCCCTCGCGGCGCAGGTCCAGGTAGCGGTAGCGCAGCCGGACCTCCTCGTTGACCGTGCCCGGCTCGTACTCGGCGACCGGGAAGGGCAGCGGGGCGGCCTCGGAGAGCACCTCGATCGCGCTGACGACGACCTCGACCGCGCCGGTCGGGATGTCCGGGTTCTCATTGCCCTCGGGGCGGACCCGGACGTCGCCGACGACCTTGACGCAGTACTCGGCGCGCAGGCCGTGCACCGAGTCGAGGTCGCGGACCACGATCTGCACGGTGCCGGAGGCGTCGCGCAGATCGATGAAGGCGACGCCGCCGTGGTCGCGGCGGCGGGCGACCCAGCCGGCCAGGGTGACGGTGGTGCCTGCGTGCTCCGGGCGGAGCGTGCCCGCGTCGTGCGTGCGGATCACAGCTGCTTCTCCTTCAGGGTGGTGACGAGTGCGTCGAGGGCGACGGGGGCCTGTTCGCCGGTGCTCAGGTCCTTGAGCTGGACGACGCCCTCGGCGAGGTCCCGGTCCCCGGCGATCAGGGCGAAGCGGGCGCCGGACCGGTCGGCGGACTTCATGGCGTTCTTGATGCTCTTGACGCCGAAGGCGAGGTCGGTGGCGACGCCGGCCCGGCGCAGCTCGACCACCTTGGCGAACAGGATGTTCTTGGCCTCCTCGCCGAGCGCGACGGCGTAGACGGAGGTGGCGGCCGGCAGGTCGAGGTCCACGCCCTCGGCCTCCAGGGCCAGGAAGGTGCGGTCCACGCCGAGGGCCCAGCCGACGGACGGCAGCGCGGGGCCGCCGATCATCTCGGACAGGCCGTCGTAGCGGCCGCCGCCGCCGATGGCGGACTGGGCGCCGAGGCCGTTGTGCACGAACTCGAAGGTGGTGCGGGTGTAGTAGTCCAGGCCGCGGACCAGCTTCGGGTCGTCGACGAAGGCGACGCCGTTGGCGGTGAGCAGCTCGCGGACCTTCTCGTCGTACGCCTTGCACTCCTCGCACAGGTAGTCGCGGAGCATCGGGGCGTCGGTGAGCTGGGCCTGCACCGACTCGCGCTTGTCGTCGAGGACGCGCAGCGGGTTGATCTCGGCGCGGCGGCGGGTCTCCTCGTCCAGGTCCAGGCCCGAGAGGAACTCGATCAGGGCGGCGCGGTAGACCGGGCGGCACTGCTTGTCGCCGAGGCTGTTGAGCAGCAGCGAGTAGTTGCCCAGGCCCAGCGAGCGGAAGGCGTCGTCGGCCAGGATGATCAGCTCGGCGTCCAGCGCCGGGTCCTCGGCGCCGATCGCCTCGGCACCGACCTGGGAGAACTGGCGGTAGCGGCCCTTCTGGGCGCGCTCGTAGCGGTAGTACGAGCCGGAGTACCAGAGCTTGACCGGCAGGTTGCCCTGCTTGTGCAGGTTGGCCTGGAGGGCGGCGCGCAGCACCGAGGCGGTGCCCTCCGGGCGCAGCGCCAGCTCGTCGCCGCCCTTGGTGGTGAGGGTGTACATCTCCTTGGAGACGATGTCGGTGGACTCGCCGACACCGCGGGAGAACAGCTTCACGTCCTCGAAGACCGGGGTCTCGACGTAGCCGTAGCCGGCCCGGCGGGCGGGCGCGGCGATGCGCTCGCGGATCGCCAGGAACGTCGCGGAGCTGGGGGGCAGCAGGTCGTAGGTGCCCTTGGGGGCGGTGAAGGTGCTCAACTTCTCTTCCGTCACATTCCTCGTCGCGGGAAAGCCGGGGCGCCGGCCGCCCCCGCTGCCTGTCGGAGGTAGGGGTTGGTGGCGCGCTCGCGGCCGATGGTGGTCTGACCGCCGTGACCGGAGAGGACCACGGTGGAATCGTCGAGGGGCAGGCACACCCGGGCCAGCGAGTTCATGATCGCCGCGCTGTCCCCGCCCGGGAGGTCGGTACGCCCGATGGAGCCGGCGAACAGCAGGTCGCCCGAGAACAGCACCGGGGGGAGGTCCTCGGCACCGGGCGTCCGGAAGGTCACCGACCCCCCGGTATGGCCCGGGGCGTGGTCCACGGTGAGCTTCAGGCCGGCCAGCTCCAGCACGCTGCCGTCGGTGAGCTCGCGCACGTCGTCGGGCTCGCCGACGGTGAGCTCGCCCATCAGCTGGGTACCCAGGGAGCGGCCGAGCGCCTTCTCCGGGTCGGACATCATGTACCGGTCCTCGGGGTGGATCCAGGCCGGGACGCCGCGGGCGCCGCAGACCGGGACCACCGAGGCCACGTGGTCGATGTGGCCGTGGGTGAGCAGCACGGCGACGGGCTTCAGCCGGTGCTCGCGGACCATGTCCTCGACGCCGCGGGCCGCCTGGTGGCCGGGATCGACGATGACGCACTCCTCGCCCGCCGCCGGAGCGACCAGGTAGCAGTTGGTGCCCCAGGCTCCAGCGGGGAATCCGGCGATGAACACGCGCGTCCTTCGGGTGTGCGGCGGTCGGCTGCGGCGGCTACCAGTGGTGATCGCTGCCAGTGGTGATGTAGGTGCAGCCTACCGGCGCCGCGGGTCCGGTTGCGAACCAGATAGCGGTGACGGGGCGCCGCGGCCCGGCAGGTTCACCGGGTTCTTACAGGCCCGGTCCCTACACTTGGCCGCCGAGGGATGCGATGATCCGCTCCGGAATCCATCCACTTTTCCCGCACATCCGTAGGAGACACGGCCGGTGGTCAGCAGCGAACAACGGCGGCGGCAGCTCGCCCGAGACAAGTACGAGCGCCAGTTGGAGCGCCGGGTCGCGGCCGCGGCCGCACGCAGGCGGCGCAACACGATCCTGGGCGCCTCGCTCGCCGTCGTGGTGCTGGCCGGCGGTGGCACCCTGATCGCCACCGGCGCGTTCAGCTCGGACGACAAGGGCGACAAGAAGGCCTCGGCGAACAGCGCCCAGGCGGCGCCGACCAGCACCGACGAGCCGACCACCCCGACCCGCAAGCCGGTCGAGGGCTGCGCCGCCCCGGCGCCGGGCGCGCCCAACGGCAAGCAGTGGCAGGCCGAGCCGCCCATGACGATCGACCCGAGCGGCTCGTACGCCATGACGCTGGACAGCAACTGCGGCAAGGTGACGATCGCGCTGGAGGCCGCGAAGGCCCCGCACACGGTGAACTCCTTCGCCTTCCTGGCCGGCGAGCAGTACTTCGACCACACCAAGTGCCACCGGCTCACCACCGACGGCATCTTCGTGCTCCAGTGCGGCGACCCGACCGCCAGCGCGACCGTCCCGGGCGGCACCGGCGGCCCCGGCTACAAGTTCGCGGACGAGAACCTGACCGGCGCGACCTACCCGGCCGGCACCGTGGCGATGGCCAACTCCGGCCCGGGCACCAACGGCAGCCAGTTCTTCCTGGTCTACAAGGACACCAAGCTGCCGCCGAACTACACCCCCTTCGGCAAGATCACCGGGGGCCTGGACGTGGTGCAGAAGATCGCCGCCGCGGGCACCCTGGAGGGCTCGCCGGACGGCCACCCGATGGCCGACGTCACCTTCAACTCCGTTACGGTGGCGAAGGGTTGACCTACTCCGGGGCCCTGCGGGGGCGGCCTGCGCGCCGTCCCCGCAGGGCCCCGGACCGAAATCGCCCGGCCCGGATGCGGACAGCACCGGTCCCGGTCGCCTATGTTGGCGTTGTATAGGGTGCCCGCACCCGCCTGGCCGTCACCCTCGGCAGCAAGGCACGGCGGACGGGGACGGCGGACTCTTTCGGTCCGTCGCACATCAACTGTGGACGACGGACGCGCGCCGCCCCGGCGCGGGCGCGACGTCATGTGGAGGACGCGCTATGAGCAGCGACCCGTGGGGCCGTGTGGACGAGCAGGGCACGGTCTACGTCAGGACGGCCGACGGTGAACGCGTCGTCGGTTCCTGGCAGGCCGGCTCGCCCGAGGAGGCCCTCGCCTACTTCGAGCGCAAGTACCAGGGCATCGAGGTGGAGATCGGCCTGCTGGAGAAGCGGGTGCGCACCACCGACCTGGCCGCCAAGGACGCCCAGACCGCGCTGGAGCACCTGCGCGCCCAGGTGGTCGAGGGACACGCGGTCGGCGACCTGGAGGGCCTGGCCAAGCGGCTGGACACGCTCGCCGGCGAGATCGAGAGCCGGCGCGAGGAGCGCAAGGCCGCTCGCGCCAAGGCCCAGGACGAGGCCCGTACGGCCAAGGAAGCCCTGGTCACCGAGGCCGAGCAGCTCGCCGAGTCGACCCAGTGGCGGGAGGCCGGGGACCGGCTGCGCGCCCTGGTGGACACCTGGAAGGGCCTGCCGCGACTGGACCGCAAGAGCGACGACGAGCTGTGGCACCGCTTCTCGCACGCCCGCTCGGTCTTCTCCAAGCACCGCAAGGCGCACTTCGCCACCCTGGACGCCGAGCGCGAGAGGGCCCGGCAGACCAAGGAGGCGCTGGTCACCGAGGCCGAGGCACTGTCCTCGTCCACGGAGTGGGGCAGCACCGCGGCCGCCTACCGCGACCTGATGGCGCGCTGGAAGTCCGCCGGCCGGGCCCAGCGGGACATCGAGGACGAGCTGTGGGCGCGGTTCCGCGGCGCCCAGGACGTCTTCTTCCAGGCCCGCTCCTCGGTGTTCAGCGAGCGGGACGCCGAGCAGGTGGAGAACCAGAAGCTCAAGGAGGCGCTGGCCGCCGAGGCCGAGGCGATCCTGCCGATCACCGACCTCAAGACCGCCAAGGCCGCGCTGCGCGAGGTCAACGAGCGCTGGGAGGCCATCGGCCACGTGCCGCGCGAGGTCCGTCCGAAGCTGGACGGCCGGCTGAACACGGTCGAGCGGGCCATCCGCGAGGCCGAGGACGCCGAGTGGAAGCGCTCCAACCCGGAGGCCAAGGCCCGCGCGGCCGGCATGGTGGGCCTGTTCCAGGCCAAGGCCGACAAGATCCAGGCCGACCTGGACAAGGCCCGCGCGGCCGGCAACGCGTCCAGGACCGCCAAGCTGGAGTCCGAGCTGGCCGGCGTGCAGACCCTGCTGGAGCAGGCGCACCGGAGCCAGGAGGAGTTCAGCGGCTGACCGCCCCGAGCGCTGAACGGCGAAGGCCCCCGGGAACGCTCCCGGGGGCCTTCCGCGTACCCGCGCGCTACTTGCGGGCGGAGGTGACGCGGTAGACGTCGTACACGCCCTCGACGCCGCGCACCGCCTTGAGCACGTGGCCCAGGTGCTTCGGGTCGCCCATCTCGAAGGTGAAGCGGCTCATCGCCACCCGGTCCCGGGAGGTCTGCACCGCCGCCGACAGGATGTTGACGTGCTGGTCGGAGAGCACCCGGGTGACGTCCGAGAGCAGCCGGGAGCGGTCCAGCGCCTCGACCTGGATGGCCACCAGGAAGACCGAGGACTGGGTGGCCGCCCACTCGACGTCGATCATGCGCTCCGGCTGCTGGCTCAGCGCCTCCACGTTGACGCAGTCGGCGCGGTGCACCGAGACGCCGTTGCCGCGGGTCACGAAGCCGACGATCGGGTCGCCGGGCACCGGGGTGCAGCAGCGGGAGAGCTTGACCCAGACGTCCTCGACGCCCTTGACGATCACGCCCGGGTCGCCCTTGGCCCGGCGGCGCACCGCGCGGCGGTTGTCGTGGGTCGGGGTGGCGGTCTCCGCCAGGTCCTCGGTCGCCCCCTCCTCGCCGCCGAGCGCCTGCACGAGCTTCTGCACGATGTTCGGCGCGGCGACGTGGCCCTCGCCGATCGCGGCGTAGAGCGAGGAGATGTCGGGGTAGCGCATCTCGTGGGCCAGGGTGACCAGCGAGTCCCCGGTCAGGATCCGCTGGATCGGCAGGCCCTGCTTGCGCATCGCCCGGACGATCGCCTCCTTGCCGTGCTCGATCGCCTCCTCGCGGCGCTCCTTGGAGAACCAGGCGCGGATCTTGTTGCGGGCGCGCGGGGACTTGACGAAGCCCAGCCAGTCCCGGGAGGGTCCGGCGTTCTCCGCCTTGGAGGTGAAGACCTCGACGGTGTCGCCGTTCTCCAGGGTCGACTCCAGCGGCACCAGCCGCCCGTTGACCCGGGCGCCTATCGTCCGGTAGCCGACCTCGGTGTGCACCGCGAAGGCGAAGTCGACCGGGGTGGCCCCGGCCGGCAGGGCTATCACGTCACCCTTGGGGGTGAAGACGAAGACCTCGTTGCTGGCCAGGTCGAAGCGGAGCGACTCCAGGAACTCGCCCGGGTCGGCGGTCTCCTTCTGCCAGTCCAGCAGCTGCCGCAGCCAGGCCATCTCGTTGACGGCGCCGGCCTTGTCCTCCTTGCGGACCTGGGTCGGGGTGTCGGTGCGGACCTTGGACGCCCCGGCCACCGCGCGCTGCTTGTACTTCCAGTGCGCGGCGATGCCGTACTCGGCCCGCCGGTGCATGTCGAAGGTGCGGATCTGCAGCTCGACCGGCTTGCCCCCGGGACCGATCACCGTGGTGTGCAGCGACTGGTACATGTTGAACTTGGGCATCGCGATGTAGTCCTTGAACCGCCCCGGCACCGGGTTCCACCGCGCGTGGATGGTGCCCAGCGCCGCGTAGCAGTCGCGGACGGTGTCGACCAGGACCCGGATGCCCACCAGGTCGTAGATCTCGGCGAAGTCCCGGCCCCGGACGATCATCTTCTGGTAGACCGAGTAGTAGTGCTTCGGCCGGCCGGTGACGGAGGCGGTGATCCGGGCGCCGCGCAGGTCCGCCTGGACCTGGTCGATGACGGTCGCCAGGTACTCGTCCCGCTTGGGGGCGCGCTCGGCGACCAGCCGGACGATCTCGTCGTACATCTTGGGGTAGAGGATCGCGAAGGCGAGGTCCTCCAGCTCCCACTTGATGGTGTTCATGCCCAGCCGGTGCGCCAGCGGGGCGTAGATCTCCAGCGTCTCGCGGGCCTTCTTCTCCTGCTTCTCCCGCTTGAGGTAGCGCATCGTGCGCATGTTGTGCAGGCGGTCGGCGAGCTTGATCACCAGGACCCGCGGGTCCTTGGCCATCGCCACGACCATCTTGCGGACGGTCTCGGCCTGCGCGGCCTCGCCGAACTTGACCCGGTCCAGCTTGGTGACGCCGTCCACCAGCAGGGCCACCGAGTCGCCGAAGTCCTTGCGCAGGGTCTCCAGGCCGTAGTCGGTGTCCTCGACGGTGTCGTGCAGCAGCCCGGCCATCAGGGTCGGGGCGTCCATGCCGAGCTCGGCCAGGATCGTCGCGACGGCCAGCGGGTGGGTGATGTACGGATCGCCGCTCTTGCGCTTCTGTCCGCGGTGCCACTTCTCGGCCACCGCGTACGCCTTCTCGATGTCGCGCAGCAGCGCCGGGTCGGCCTTGGGGTCGTTCGCCCGGATCGAGCGGAACAGCGGCTCCAGGACGGGGTTCAGCACGCTGGAGCGCTGGCCGCCGAGGCGGGCCAGGCGGGCGCGCATGCCGCCGGTGGAACCGCGGCCGGACGGGCCGAGCGAACGCGAGGAGGTCGGCGCCGGGCGTGCCGGGGTGGCCCCCGAGGGCGTGGGACGGTCTTCGGGGGCGGCCGCTGCGGCCGTGGGCACAACCTCGTCGGGCAAGGACAACTCCTCGGGGCACCGGGGCCGACCCCTGCCGGGGCCCGGACGTTCGGGGACAACCGGGAGGGGATGAATCTTCATGGTACCGAGCCGGGCGCCGGGGTGTTCATCCGGCCGGGCCAGGAAACGGAAGGACGGCGGTCGGATGTTCCGACCGCCGTCCTCCCGACGGATCCGTCAGACCGTGACCAGCGTCTCCAGCGGAGCGCCGCCCAGGTGCCCGGCCAGCCGCTCGCGGCCGTCCAGGAAGCCCAGCTCCATCAGCACCACGACGCCCGCCAGCTCGGCCCCGGCCTCCTTCACCAGGTCCAGCGAGGCGCCGATGGTGCCACCGGTGGCCAGCACGTCGTCCACCACCAGCACCCGCTCACCGGGCGTGAAGGCGTCGCACTGCACCTCCAGCGTCGCCGAGCCGTACTCCAGCTCGTACGAGCGCCGGAACACCTCGCCGGGCAGCTTGCCCTGCTTGCGGATCGGCACGAAGCCGAGCCCGGCCGCGAAGGCCGCCGGGGCCGCCAGCACGAAGCCGCGCGCCTCCAGGCCCACCACCTTGGTCGCACCGAG
This sequence comes from Kitasatospora sp. NPDC127067, assembly GCF_042724755.1. NCBI lineage: Bacteria > Bacillati > Actinomycetota > Actinomycetes > Kitasatosporales > Streptomycetaceae > Kitasatospora > Kitasatospora sp. NPDC127067. Next base: position 28,407 of record NZ_JBHXEM010000057.1, read on the forward strand.
CTCCGCGGCCCGGTCCGCCAGCGCCCGGGTGAGGGCGCCGAAGGCCTCGGCGTCGGCGAGCAGCGGCGCGATGTCCTTGAACAGCACACCCGGCTTCGGGTAGTCCGGGACGTCCCGGATCCGGCTGTTCAGCAGCTCGGCCAGTGCGGTGTCGGCGGTGGTCACGGTGGTGTCCTTCACGGTCTGGTGGGGCCCCGGGGTCGTGGCCGGGGTCAGCGCTTGGTGGACGGACGGCCCTTGGCACGGGAGGTGCCGGCCGAGCGGCCACGCTGTCCGACCATACCCGCAGGCTGCTCCTCGCCCGTCGGCTCCTCGTCCGCGGCCTCGGCCTTGGCGGCCGCGGCGGCGCGGTGCTGGAGGACCCGCTTGCGCAGCGCCTTCATCTCCGGCTGCTCCTCCTTGAGCTGCGCCAGCAGCGGGGTGGCGACGCAGATCGAGGAGTAGGCACCGGCGGCGAGGCCGATGAACAGCGCGAGCGAGATGTCGTTCAGGGTGCCGGCGCCCAGGAGGCCGCCACCGATGAACAGCAGTGCGGCGACCGGAAGCAGTGCCACCACGGTGGTGTTGAGCGAGCGCACCAGGGTCTGGTTGAGGCCCGCGTTCGCGGCCTCGCTGTAGGTGAGCTTGTTCTGCTTGGTGAGCCCCTTGGTGTTCTCCTTCACGGTGTCGAAGACGACGACCGTGTCGTAGAGCGAGTACCCGAGGATGGTCAGGAAGCCGATCACCGTACCCGGGGTGACCTCGAAGCCCACCAGGGCGTACACGCCGATGGTGATCAGGAGGTCGTGGATGAGGGCGACCAGGGCGGACACAGCCATCCGCCACTCGAAGGCGATCGCCAGGTAGACCGTCACCAGGACCATGAAGACGATCAGACCGGTGAGTGCCTTCTGGGAGATCTGCTTGCCCCAGCTGGGGCCGATCACCTGGGCCTCGACGGTGTCCAGCGGCACGCCGAGCTTCTGCGAGAGCTCGGCGCGGATCTGGTCGGAGCTCTTCGGCTCCTCGGTGCTGACCTGGATGCGGATCTTGCCGTTGTCGGTCGACTGCACCAGCGGGTGCGAGGAGACGACGCCGTCCGCGGTTTCCTGTGCCTGGGAGACCGTCAGGCCGGGCTTGGCCACGGTGTAGACCGAGCCGCCCTTGAACTCGATGCCCAGGTGCAGGCCCATGGCCAGGCCGATCGCCGCGACCAGCACGATCACGCCGGAGATGGAGTACCAGAGCTTGCGGCGTCCGACGAAGTCGAAGCTGACTTCACCCTGGTAGAGCCGGTGGCCCAGGTTGGAGAAGCGTGACACGGTGTCAGGCCTCCTTCACGGCGGCAGAGGAGGGGTTACGGCGACGGCTGCTGCGCAGCGGCGGGCGGGCGCCCAGCCGCTTCGGGTCCAGGCCGGACCACGGGTGGCCGTTCAGGAAGAACTTGCGGCGGGCCAGCAGCGTGATCAGCGGCTTGGTGAAGAGGAAGATCACCACGACGTCGAGAGCCGTGGTCAGACCCAGGGTGAACGCGAAGCCCTGGACCTTGCCGACCGAGACCACGTAGAGCACGGCGGCACAGAGGAAGGACACGAAGTCCGAGACCAGGATGGTGCGCCGGGCGCGCGGCCAGGCCCGCTGGACCGCCGGGCGCAGCGGGGCGCCCTCGCGGACCTCGTCGCGGATGCGCTCGAAGTACACGATGAAGGAGTCCGCCGTGATGCCGATCGCGACGATCGCACCGCAGACCGCCGGCAGGTTCAGCGCGAAGCCGATCGCGTTGCCGAGCAGGCTCATGATCGAGTAGGTCAGGGCCGCCGAGACGAGCAGACCGGCGATCGAGACCAGGCCGAGGCCGCGGTAGTAGACCAGCGAGTAGGCGACCACCAGCAGCATGCCGATCGCGCCGGCCACCAGGCCGGCCTTGAGCTGGTCGCTGCCGAGCGCCGGGGAGACGGTGGTGATGTCGCTCTTGACGAACTCCAGCGGCAGGGCGCCGTAGCCGAGCACGTTGGACAGGTCCTGCGCCTCGGTCTGGGTGAAGCGGCCGGTGATCACGGCGCTGCCGCCGGGAATCGCGTTCTTGACCTCGGGGTGCGAGACGACCTGGTTGTCCAGCACGATCGCGAACTGGTTGTTCGGCGGGGCCTGGGTGGCGAGCTGGCCGGTGATCTTGGTGAAGTCGTCGGTGCCGGTGCCGTTGAACTGCAGCTGGACCTGCCAGCCGGCGCCCGACTGGGTGTCGAGGCTCGGCTGGGCCTTGGAGACGTCCGAGCCCTTCACGGCGACGGGGCCGAGGGCGAGCTTCTCGTAGTAGCCGTTCTCGGGCTTCTGCGAGCAGGCGACGACGGCCTTGTCATCGGCGCCGGTCTGGGCGGTGCGGACCTCGGGCTTGGAGCAGTCCAGGGCGGCGAACGCGGCGGTCAGCTCCGGCGGCACGGTGCCCTGGGTCATCGCGGCGGTGAGGTCGGCGGCGCTCGGCGGGGTGGCCGCGGCACTCGGGGCGCCGGTGGCGGCGGCGGAGGGCGCGGTGCTCGCGCCGGTGGCGGCGGCGGTCGGGCTGGCGCCCTCGGCGGCCAGGGCCTCGCTCGCGGGGCGGCCCTGCTTGGTGGCGCTCGCGGACGGGCTGCCGGTCGCGGCGGCGGACGGGGTCGCCCCCGGGGTGCCGGTGGCGCCCGCGGACGGGGTGCCGGTCGGCACCGGAGCGGTGACGCCGCTGGGCGCCACGGCCAGGACCGGACGGAAGAACAGCTTGGCGGTGGTGCCCACCTGGTCCGCCGCGTTCTGCTGGTTGCCGCCCTTGGGGATGTTCACGATGATCGTGTTGTCGCCCTGGGTCTGGACCTCCGCCTCGGAGACACCCATGCCGTTGACGCGGCGCTCGATGATCCCGGTGGCGATGTCCATGTTGGACTTGCTGATCGCCTTGGGATCGGTCGACTTCGCGGTCAGCGTGATGCTGGTGCCACCGGCGAGATCGATCCCGAGCCTGGGCTTGGTGGTGCCCGTCCCGAACATGAGGGCGACCAGTCCGACGGTGACGACCAGGATGAGGGCCAGCGCCCGCCCTGGGTAGCCGTCGCGCGGGCGCGACTTGGGTGTTGCCACCTTGCTCGTTTCTCCCTGTCCATGCCACTTCCCCGACCGGACCCCCGTCCGGCTCGTGGCGGGACAGGGGTCCGGCGGTTCTGCGGCCCTGAGGTCCTGTGGGCTCGCGGCACTGTGCCGCGCGGCCGGGCGGGTTGCCCGTCCGTACTACTTGCTCGCGGGAGCCCCGCCCTCGACGTCGCCCTTCTCGGCACTGTCCTTGCTGAGCGACAGCGGCTTGTCCTCGACCGGCTCGGCGTCGGCGTCCTCGGCCTCCGGCTCGGGCAGCTCGTCATCGGCGGGGCGGCCGTTGATGATCGCGTCGTACTCCTGGGGGTCCAGGACGGCCGCGATGGCGCTCTTGGTGAAGTGGGTGACCACGCCGGGCGCGATCTCCAGCTCGACGGTCTCGTCGTTGACCGCCTTCACCTGGGCGTAAAGACCGCCGATGGTGCGCACACCGGCCCCCGGCTCCAGCGCGGTCTGCATCTGCTGCATCTGCGACTGGCGCTTCTTCTGCGACCGGAACATGAGCACGATCGCGATGATCGGGAGGAGAAGGATGATGAGGTTCACTGCAGCCAGGGTCCTTTACGGGCCGCCGGCCGGCGGCCTGTGTGGTATTGGTCGGCCCGTCAGGTGAGAGGGGCGGTCCGGCGGAGTCTAGGCGACCCCGAATCGATCGGACAACGCCAAGCATCGCATCCTGCCACCGAAAGTGGCGAGCCTCCGCCTGCACAGTTTCCCCGGACCTCACTCCCGGCTCCTCCGTGTGCCACCACGGAAGCACCGGGTGGGAACCGACCGGACCGACTCACCCGTTCAGCCGATGGCGGTCAACTTTCATCGGCGGGGAACAGCTCCGATTGCGCCGGAACACGTCCGCGAATGGTCTGGACCGGTGGGGTCAGACCGAGGTGCTGCCAGGCCGCGGCGGTGGCGATCCGGCCGCGCGGGGTGCGGGCGAGCAGGCCCTCGCGGACCAGGAACGGCTCGGCGACCTCCTCGACCGTCTCGGACTCCTCCCCCACGGCGACCGCCAGTGTCGACAAGCCGACCGGACCGCCGCCGAACAGCCGCAGCAGCGCGTCCAGCACCGCGCGGTCCAGCCGGTCCAGGCCGCGCGCGTCCACCTCGTAGACGTCCAGCGCCTGGGCGGCGATCTCGACGGTGACCTGCCCGTCGTGCCGGACCTGGGCGTAGTCGCGGACCCGGCGCAGCAGCCGGTTGGCGATGCGCGGGGTGCCGCGCGAGCGCCCGGCGATCTCGGCCGCGCCGGCCGGGTCTATCTCCACGTCCAGCAGCGCGGCCGAGCGGTGCACCACCCGCTGGAGCTCGGCCGGGGCGTAGAACTCCATGTGCCCGGTGAAGCCGAAGCGGTCGCGCAGCGGCGGCGGCAGCAGGCCGGCCCGGGTGGTGGCGCCGACCAGGGTGAACGGCGGCAGCTCCAGCGGGATGGCGGTGGCGCCCGGACCCTTGCCGACGATCACGTCGACCCGGAAGTCCTCCATCGCCATGTAGAGCATCTCCTCGGCCGGCCGGGACATCCGGTGGATCTCGTCGAGGAAGAGCACCTCGCCCTCGGTGAGCGAGGAGAGGATCGCCGCGAGGTCCCCGGCGTGCTGGATGGCCGGGCCGGAGGTGATCCGGATCGGCGCGCCCAACTCGGCGGCGATGATCATGGACAGGGTGGTCTTGCCGAGCCCGGGCGGCCCGCTCAGCAGCACGTGGTCGGGCGCGCTGCCGCGCTTGCGGGCGGCCTGGAGCACCAGCGACAGCTGCTCGCGCACCCGCTCCTGGCCGATGAACTCGTCCAGCAGCTTGGGGCGCAGCGCCGCCTCCACCGCCTGGTCCTCACCGTCGGCGGCGGCCGTGACCAGCCGGTCGGCGGGTTCCGGGTCGTACATCGTCGCGGGCTCCAGAGTCTCCAGTATCGACAAATGGACAGATCGTCAGGTGGTCAGCGGGCCCGGTTGAGGCCGCGCAGGGCGAGCCGGAGCAGGGCGCCGACGTCCGGCGTCGCCTGCGCCTCGGCCTCCGGGGTGACGGCCGCGACCGCCTCGTCCGCCTCGCGCGGGGCGTACCCGAGGCCGGTCAGCGCGGAGTGCAGCTGATCGCTCCACGGCGCCGGGCCGGTGGCGATCGGCTTCTGCGCCGGGACGGCGCCGTGCGGGGCGCCGAGCTTGTCCTTGTACTCCAGCAACAGCTTGGCCGCCTTGGCCTTGCCGATGCCCGGCACCGCGACCAGCGCCTTCTCGTCGCCGCCCGCGACCGCGGCGCGCAGCGCGTCGGGGCTGTGCACCCCGAGGATCGCCTGCGCCAGCTTGGGACCGACGCCGGGCGCGGCCTGGAGGATCTCGAACACGCCGCGCTCGTCGTCGTCCGCGAAGCCGAACAGGGTCAGCGAGTCCTCCCGGACCACCAGCGAGGTGGCCAGCCGGGCCGGCTCGCCCAGCCGCAGCCCGGCCAGCGTGTTCGGGGTGCACTGCACGGCCATGCCCACCCCGCCGACCTCGACCACCGCGGTCCCGGAGGAGATGGCCGCCACGGGCCCTTGCACGAAGGCGATCATCGGACGGTGCCTTTCGGAGGAGTGGAGCGGGGGGTGGCCCGGGCGGCCCGGACGGCGGCCTCCAGCCGGTTGGTCGCCCCGCCGCGCCAGATGTGGCAGATGGCCAGCGCCAGCGCGTCGGCGGCGTCGGCCGGCTTGGGCGGCGCGTCCAGCCGCAGCAGGCGCTGCACCATGGCCGTGACCTGCGCCTTGTCGGCCCGGCCGGAGCCGGTGACGGCGGCCTTGACCTCGCTGGGGGTGTGCAGGGTGACGGGGATGCCGCGCCGGGTGGCGCAGAGCATCGCGACGGCGCTGGCCTGGGCGGTGCCCATCACGGTGCGGACGTTGTGCTGGGCGAAGACCCGCTCGACGGCGACCAGGTCGGGCCGGTGCTCGTCCAGCCAGGCCTCGATGCCCTGCTCGACCTGGAGCAGCCGCTCCCCGATCTCGGCCTCGGCGGGGGTGCGCACCACGCCGACCCCGGCCATCCGCAGCGGCCGGCCCGGCGCACCCTCGACCACGCCGACCCCGCACCTGGTCAGCCCCGGGTCCACGCCCAGTACCCGCACCACTCGCCCGTCTCCCTGTCACTCGCCACGAAGGACCTCCGCAGGCTACCGCCCGGGTCCGACAACCCGACCGACGACACCGGCCCGGTGGTCCAGGGACCACCGGGCCGGGCAGTGAGAACGGTCACTCACCGACGATCACTGGGCAGTGATCACTCGGCGTCGAGCTGCGCGCCGACCTCGTCGGAGATGTCGAAGTTGGCGAAGACGTTCTGCACGTCGTCGCTGTCCTCCAGGGCGTCGATCAGCTTGAGGATCTTGCGGGCGCCGTCGACGTCCAGCTCGACCTGCATGCTGGGGAGGAAGTTGGCCTCGGCCGAGTCGTAGTCGACGCCGGCGTCGACCAGCGCGGTGCGCACGGCGACCATCTTCGAGGCCTCGGAGACGATCTCGAACGAGTCGCCGAGGTCGTTGATCTCCTCCGGCTCCTGGTCGAGGACGACCTCGAACAGCTTGTCCTCGTCCACGCCGTCGGCCTTGGGGACGATGACGACACCCTTGCGGGTGAACAGGTACGACACCGAGCCCGGGTCGGCCATCGAGCCGCCGTTGCGGGTCATCGCGACGCGCACGTCGGAGGCCGCGCGGTTGCGGTTGTCGGTGAGGCACTCGATCAGGACCGCGACGCCGTTCGGGCCGTAGCCCTCGTACATGATGGTCTGGTAGTCGGCGCCGCCGGCCTCCAGGCCGCCACCGCGCTTGACGGCGCGGTTGATGTTGTCGATCGGGACCGAGCTCTTCTTGGCCTTCTGGATGGCGTCGTAGAGGGTCGGGTTGCCCGCCGGGTCGGGACCGCCCGTGCGCGCCGCCACCTCGATGTTCTTGATCATCTTGGCGAAGAGCTTGCCGCGCTTGGCGTCGATCACGGCCTTCTTGTGCTTGGTGGTAGCCCACTTAGAGTGGCCGGACATCGCCAGCTCCTTTACGTCGCCAAAGGGAAATGAACAGATGAGATCTTACCGGTGTCGTCACCGGTGAAGCGCACACGGTCAGCGCGTGGTCGACGCCATCAGCGCGCGTCCCCGGCGAGGTGCTCCTCGACCATCCGCACGAAGTACGCGTGCACCCGGTGGTCGCCGGTCAGCTCCGGGTGGAAGGAGGTGGCGAGCAGGTTGCCCTGGCGCACCGCCACGATCCGGCTCTCCGGGCCGTCCGCGGCGGGCAGCTCGGCCAGCACCTCGACACCCGCGCCGACCGACTCGACCCAGGGGGCGCGGATGAAGACGCCGTGCACCGGCGCGTCGGCCAGGCCCGTGAAGTCGATCCCGGACTCGAAGGACTCGTTCTGGCGCCCGAAGGCGTTGCGGCGCACCGTCATGTCGATGCCGCCGACGGTCTCCTGGTCCTCGCGGCCGTCCAGGATCTTGTCCGCCAGCATGATCATGCCCGCGCAGGTGCCGTAGACCGGCATCCCGGCGGCGACCCGCTCGCGCAGCGGGTCCATCACGCCGAACAGCAGCGCCAGCTTGGACATGGTGGTGGACTCCCCGCCGGGGATCACCAGCGCGTCGACCTCGGCCAGCTCCTCGGCGCGGCGCACCGGACGGGCGAGCGCGTCGGCCTCGGCCAGCGCCACCAGGTGCTCGCGGACGTCGCCCTGGAGGGCGAGGACGCCGATGACAGGAGTGCTCACGGTCTTCAACCTCTATCGATCGTTACGACGGACTACGTGGCGCGGCCCGCCGCGCGCCGAGGCGCTGCGGCGGGCCGGCCCAGGACTACCGGGCGACTACCAGCCGCGCTTGGCGTAGCGCTCGGTCTCCGGCAGGGTGTCGCAGTTGATGCCGACCATGGCCTCGCCCAGGTTGCGGGACGCGTCCGCGATGATCTTCGGGTCGTCGAAGAAGGTGGTGGCCTTCACGATGGCGGCGGCGCGCTTGGCCGGGTCGCCCGACTTGAAGATGCCGGAGCCGACGAAGACGCCCTCGGCGCCCAGCTGGCGCATCAGCGCGGCGTCGGCCGGGGTGGCGACGCCACCGGCGGAGAACAGCACGACCGGCAGCTTGCCGAGCTCGGCGACCTCCTTGACCAGCTCGTACGGGGCGCGCAGCTCCTTGGCGGCGGCGTACAGCTCGTTGTTGTCCAGGGCGCGCAGCTGGCCGATCTCGTTCTTGATCTGGCGCAGGTGGCGGACGGCCTCGACGACGTTGCCGGTGCCGGCCTCGCCCTTCGAGCGGATCATGGCCGCGCCCTCGGCGATGCGGCGCAGGGCCTCGCCCAGGTTGGTGGCACCGCAGACGAAGGGGGTGGTGAAGGCGAACTTGTCCGAGTGGTTGACCTCGTCGGCCGGGGTCAGCACCTCGGACTCGTCGATGTAGTCGACGCCCAGCGACTGGAGCACCTGGGCCTCGACGAAGTGGCCGATGCGGGACTTGGCCATCACCGGGATGGAGACCGCGGCGATGATCTCCTCGATCATGTTCGGGTCGGACATGCGGGCCACGCCGCCGTCCTTGCGGATGTCCGCGGGGACCCGCTCCAGGGCCATGACGGCGACCGCGCCGGCGTCCTCGGCGATCTTGGCCTGCTCGGCGTTGACCACGTCCATGATCACACCGCCCTTGAGCTGCTCGGCCATGCCGCGCTTGACCCGGGCGGTGCCGATCTGCGGCTGGTCTGCGGTGGTGGGGGTGGTGGACACGTGAGACCTCACTCGAAGATGAATCAGTGCTATCGCCCTATGGTAGGCAGAACGGGTGACCCAACCATGCGCCACCAAGTCCAGCCAGGACGACGGGACACGACAAACGGGCCGTATCCGGGGGACACCTTAAGCAGGTGCCCCTTCGGGCGTGAGAGCGGGCGGCGGGGCATCGTCCATTTCGAACGCCAGCGGGAAGGGTGCCTTCCCCGCCAGCCGGAAGTACCGCACCAGCCGGTGCTCGCGCACCGCCCGGGCCGCCCGCACCGCGTCGTTGTGGAACCGGCGGGCCATCGGCACCCGCCGCACGGCGGCCGTCAGATCACGAACCGCGTCCTCGCCACCCGGCTCGGCCACCAGCGCCGCCATCTGCTCCGGCTCCTCGAACACCGCCCGCAGCGCCAGGCTCAGCTGGCTCTCCGCCACCTCGCGCTGCTCGTCCTCGGCCTGACGGGCCGCGTGCGCCGCGTCCAGCAGCAGCAGCGAGGCCGCCGGATCCAGCAACGAGGACGTCGCCAACTCCAACGCCACCGAGGCCCGGCGGACCAGCTGCGCGTCCAGCGCCGCCCGCGCGGCGTCGATCCGGGCGTGCAGCCGGTCCAGACGACCGGCCGTCCAACTCAGGTACATGCCGAACAGCACCACGGCCACGCCGGCCCAGATCCAGGTAGTCACGGGCCGCTACGTTACCGGGTGTCACCGGTTCAGCCCTGGGCGGTCGCGTTCCGGTAGCTCTCCCGGTCGATGTCCGCGATGTTCACCGCCGTGAACAGCCGGGTACCCGGCCGCGGCCGGACGTACTGCGCCAGCAGCGCCAGCACGCCCTCGCTCAGCGCCGCCTTCGCCTCCGGCGAACGGCCCGGAAAGATCTGGAACTCCACGAACACCTGGGCGTCCGCGGCCGCCCCGCTGGTACCGACCACCAGCACCTCGCTCTGCCGGAACACCGTCTTGCAGGACTCCGGCTTCGCGTCGATCGTCGCCTCCGCCAGCCGGTTGATCGCCAGGCCGAGGCCCCGGCGGTCGAAGGTTCCGGCCAGGCCGGCCGAGTAGTCGACGGAGATCTGCGGCATCGTTGCCCCCGTGGATCGCAGTGGTACGGACGCCCGACCCTAACGCCACCGGCACCCCGGCCCGCCGCCCGGGACCGGTCCCGGACCGGCCCGAACCGCTGCGGCGGATCAGTCCCGGGCCAGCCCGAACCGGCGCCGCCCGCCGCGCACGTCCTCCTCGACCACCGCCGCCTCGCCGGCCGTCACCGTCTCGTACACCGCCAGGATGTCCGCGCCCACCGTCGACCAGTCGAACCGCCGCACATGCCGCGAGGCCGCCTCCCGCAGCTCCTCCAGCCGCGCCGGATCACCCAGCAGCCGCAGCGCCGTACGGGCCAGCGCGTCCGCGTCCTCCACCGGGAACAGCTCGCCCGCGTCCCCGCCGTCCAGCACCTGCTTGAACGCGTCCAGATCGCTCGCCAGCACCGGCGCGCCCGCCGACATCGCCTCGACCAGGATGATCCCGAAGCTCTCGCCCCCGGTGTTCGGCGCCACGTACAGGTCCACGCTGCGCAGCAGCCGGGCCTTGTCCCGGTCGCTCACCATGCCGAGGAACTCCACCTGCCGGCGCACCTCGGGCGCCAGGCCCGCGACGGCCTCCTCCTCGTCGCCCTTGCCCGCCACCAGCAGCCGCACCCCCGGCCGCTCCGCCAGGATCCCCGGCAGCGCCGCCAGCAGCGTCGGCAGGCCCTTGCGCGGCTCGTTGATCCGGCCGATGAAGCCGATCGTGCCCGGCTCCCCCTTCGCCGCGCCGCCGGTCCACCGCTCGTCCGGCTCGGCCGACGCGAAGAACCCCACGTCCACGCCGTTCGGGATCACCACCGCATCCCCGCCCAGGTGCTCCACCAGGGTGCGCCGGGCGTACTCCGACACCGCGATCCGGGCCCGCATCTTCTCCAGCCCCGGCTGGAGGATCGGCGAGGCCGCGATCATCACCCGCGAACGCGGATTGGAGGTGTGGAAGGTCCCCACCATCGGCCCGGTCGCCGACCAGGCGGCCAGCATCGACAGGCTCGGCGCGGCCGGCTCGTGCACGTGCAGGATGTCGAAGCGCCCGTCGTGCAGCCAGCGCCGCACCCGGGCCGCCGACAGGATCCCGAAACTCAGCCGCGCCACCGACCCGTTGTACGGCACCGCCACCGACCGCCCGGCCGGGACCACGTACGGCGGCAGCGCCTCCTCGTCCTCGGCCGGCGCCAGCACCGACACCTCGTGCCCCAGACCGATCAGGTGCTCGGCCAGGTCCCGGATGTGGAACTGCACCCCACCGGGGACGTCCCAGTCGTACGGGCAGACGATGCCGATCTTCACAGGTTCCTCAAGCTCCTTCGGACAGTGGTGCGGGCGGGCAGGACGGAACGGCTCAGGACCCGGAGGCCTCGGCCGCGGGCTCCGGGACCGCCTCCGCGCGCTCCGCGGGCGCCGCCTTCACCGTCTCACGGACCGGCAGGTCGGCCAGCCAGAACTTCTGCAGCATGTGCCAGTCCTGCGGGTGCTCGCGGATGCTCCGCTCCCACACCTGCGCCATCGCCTGGGTCATCGCCCGGGTGCGCTCCTTGCGGTCGCCCTCCTCGGGCACCGGCACCTCGGGATGGATCCGCGCCCGCAGCACCGGGCCGTCGTACCAGAGCGTCACCGGCAGCAGCGCCGCCCCGGTGCGCTGGCACAGCGCCGCCGGACCGGCCGGCATCCGGGTCGGCTCACCGAAGAACGACACCCCGATGCCCGCCTCCGACAGGTCCCGGTCCCCCACCAGGCAGACCAGCCGGCCCTCGCGCAACCGCCGCGCCAGCGTGCCGATCACGTTCACCGAACCGCCGGTCAGCGCCAGGACCTCCATGCCCAGGCCCTCCCGGAACGCCACGAACCGGTCGAACAGCCGCTCCGGCTTCAACCGCTCCGCGACCGTGGTGAACGGGTAGCCCTGCTGCGCCACCCAGGCCCCCGCGAGGTCCCAGTTGCCCATGTGCGGCAGCGCTATCACCGCGCCCCGCCCCGCCTCCAACGACTCCCGCAGGTGCTCGAACCCCTCCACCTGGACGTCCCGGGCCACCCGCTCCCGGCTCCACACCGGCAGCCGGAACGACTCCATCCAGTACCGCAGGTACGAGCGCATCCCGGCCCGGGACAGCTCCCGCACCGCGGCCTCGTCCAGGCCCGGACGGACCCGGCGCAGATTCGCCTCCAGCTGGAGCACCCGCTTGCCGCGCTTGCGCCACGCGTAGTCCGCCAGCCGGTCGAACAGCCCCCGGGCCACCCGCTCCGGCAGGTGCTTCAGCAGCCCCCACCCCAGCGCGTACGCCCAGTACACCAGTCGGTCCGTCACCGCAGGACGCCCCCCATCAGCTCCCGGCCGCCGCTCGGTCGGCCTCGAACGCCTCCCGGCGCACGGTCAGCATCCGCTGGAACACCGTCACCAGGCTGCCCACCGCCACCAGCCACAGCGCCACCGGCAGCAGCCACTCCACGTACGGCACACCGAATTTGTGCAGACCCGCGACCCCGGCCGCCACCAGGCTGGCCACCAGCCGCTCGGCCCGCTCCACCAGCCCCGACACGTCGCACGGCAGGCCCTGGCTCTCCGCCCGCGCCTTCGTGTACGACACCACCAGACCGCTCGCCAGGCAGAAGATCGCCACCGCACAGAGCAGGTTGTTGTCACCCTTGCCCGCGTACCACATCGCCAGACCGCCGAAGATCGCCGCATCGGCGACCCGGTCCAGGGTGGAGTCGAGGAACGCCCCCCACTTCGTGCTCCGGCCCAGCTGGCGGGCCATGTTCCCGTCCACCAGGTCCGAGAAGATGAACAGCGTGATCGTGATGGTGCCCCAGAAGAACTCCCCGCGCGGGAAGAACACCAGCGCACCGGCCACCGAGCCGGCGGTACCGATCAGCGTCACGGCGTCCGGGCTCACGCCCAGCCGGATCAGGAACGCGGCGAACGGGGTCAGGACACGTGTGAAGAAGGCACGCGCGTATTTGTTGAGCATGGCCTTCCCAGCCGCTCCGATCTCCCAGATACCCGCCTGGCGCAGAACGCGCGGCAGACGGCCGGGCGGATCAGCCCGTCCGGCCCACCCATCGTAGCCAGGCCGAGGACACGCTCCGGCGCACGCACCGCCGGGCGCCGCCCCCGCCACGCCGTGCACACGCACGATCACCGATCGGCCGTACGACACGCGCCCCGCAGGACCCGACCCTAGACTGCCAAAGACAGCCTCGGCGCCACGGGAGGAGACCCCGATGCCCGACCGCAGCACGGCACGAGCCGGCCAGGCACCCGCCGTCACCGGCCCGAAGGACCTGCGCAACGTCGTCCTCATCGGCCCCAGCGGTGTGGGCAAGACCACCCTCGCCGAATCCCTCGCCCTCGCCGCCGGCGCCACCGGCCGGGCCGGCCGCGTCACCGACGGCACCACCGTCTCCGACCACGAGGACATCGAGCACCAGCAGCAGCGCTCCGTCCAGCTCTCGCTCCTCCCGCTCGAATGGAAGGGCGTCAAGATCAACCTGATCGACCCGCCCGGCCACCCCGACTTCGCCGCCGACCTGCGCGCCGCCCTGCACGCCGCCGACGCCGCCGTCTTCGTCGTCTCCGCCACCGACCCGGTCACCGCCCCCACCCGCGCCCTGTGGCGCGAATGCGCCGCCGAGGGCATCCCCCGCGCCATCGCCGTCGCCAAACTCGACCTCGCCCACACCGGCTTCGACGACATCCTCACCGCCTGCCACGACGCCTTCGGACTCGGCCCGGACACCCTGCGCCCGCTCTTCCTGCCCGTCCACCACGACGGACACCCCGACGGCAGCGTCGACCTCCTCACCGGCGACACCTACGGCGACGCCGACCCCCTGCCCGACACCGCCCCCGCCCACGACAGCCTCGTCGAAGCCATCTCCGGCCAGGACGACACCCTCATGGAGCGCTACCTCTCCGGCGACACCCTCGACACCGACTCCCTCGAAGCCGGCCTGCGCCGCGAGGTCCTCTCCTGCGCCCTCCACCCCGCCGTCCCCACCAGCGAGAACGGCCTCGGCGCCGCCGAACTCCTCGACCTCGTCGCGCACACCTTCCCCGACCCCACCGAACGCACCCGTCCCGCCCCCGAGTGCGACCCCGACGCCCCGCTCGCCGCCCAGGTCGTCCGCGTCACCGGCGACGCCTACGTCGGACGGATCAGCCTGCTGCGCCTGTACGCCGGCACCCTGCGCCCCGATACCAAGATCCACCTCGTCGGCCCCGCCCACACCGCCGACCAGAACGGCGACGAACGCGTCACCGCCCTCTCCAGCCCCTTCGGCAAGGCCCAGCGCCCCGTCCCGCACGCCGTCGCCGGCGACCTCGTCTGTGCCGCCAAACTCACCACCGCGCGCGCCGGCGACACCGTCCACGACCCCGGCCACCCCGTCGCCCTCGAAGGCTGGACCCTCCCCGAACCGCTCCTCCCGATCGCCGTCGAGGCCCACAGCAAGGCCGACGACGACAAGCTCTCCCAGGCCCTCGCCCGCCTCACCGCCGAGGACCCGGCGCTACGCCTGGAACAGAACCCCGACACCCACCAGCTCGTCCTCTGGTGCACCGGCGAAGCCCACGCCGACGTCGTCCTCGACCGCCTCCGCACCCGCCACGGCGTCCACGTCGACACCGTCGAACCCAAGGTCGCCCTGCGCGAGACCTTCGGCACCGCCGCCGCCGGCCACGGCCGCCTGGTCAAGCAGTCCGGCGGCCACGGCCAGTACGCCATCTGCGACCTGGAGGTCGAACCGCTCCCCGCCGGCTCCGGCTTCCAGTTCCAGGAGCACGTCGTCGGCGGCTCCGTCCCCAAGCACTTCATCCCCTCCGTCGAGAAGGGCGTCCGCGCCCAGCTCGCCAAGGGCGTCACCACCGGCTACCCGCTCGTCGACGTCCGGGTCACCCTCACCGACGGCAAGGCGCACTCCGTCGACTCCTCCGACGCGTCCTTCCAGAACGCCGCCGCCCTCGCCCTGCGCGACGCCGCCGAGCACGCCGTCATCCGCCTGCTCGAACCCGTCGCCGCCGTCAGCGTCCTGCTCCCCGACGACTACCTCGGCGCCGTCCTCGGCGACCTCTCCGCCCGCCGCGGCCGCGTCCTCGGCAGCGAGACCGGCGGCACCGGCCTCACCCTGCTGCGCGCCGAGGTCCCCGAGCTCGAACTCGTCCGCTACCCGATCGACCTGCGCTCGCTCACCCACGGCACCGCCGAGTTCTCCCGCGCCTACCTGCGCCACGAACCCATGCCCCCCGCCCTCGCCCAGCGCTACACCGACTGAGCGGCCCCACGGCCGGGCGGCCTCACGGCCGGACGGGCTTCCGGGCCGGCAGCTCGCACGCCGCCGTCCCCCCCGGCATCCGGTGCCGGTTGCGCGCCACCCAGCGGTAGGCCAGCCCCGCGAGCGGCCGCACCGGCGCCGCCGTCAACACAGCGCCCAGGTACGCCCACACCCCGCCGGAGCGCATCAGAAGCCGCGCAACCGCCTGCGCGCCCCCGTACACCCGGCCGCCCGGCGTCACCCAGAGCACCTCGCGCTCCGCCCGCTCCGCCGACACCTCGCCCCGGCCGCCCGCGTACCCGTCCAGGCCCGGCAGATCCGCGAACTGGAACGGCACCGCCTCCCAGCCCCCCGAGGCCAGCGTCTGCCGCAGGTACCGCTCCGACCAGCGCACGCAGGACGAACAGAACGAACAGTCCCCGTCGTAGACCAGCACCGGATCCTTCACGGCC
The DNA here is from genome assembly GCF_042724755.1 of Kitasatospora sp. NPDC127067. Classification (NCBI taxonomy): domain Bacteria; kingdom Bacillati; phylum Actinomycetota; class Actinomycetes; order Kitasatosporales; family Streptomycetaceae; genus Kitasatospora; species Kitasatospora sp. NPDC127067. The sequence continues at coordinate 44,030 of NZ_JBHXEM010000057.1, forward strand.
GCTCCCCTTTCCTCGCTCCCACCGTCCATCCTGCCCCACCTCCCCCATCCTCCTCGCGACGGGTATCGACCCGCCCGAAGCTGGGCATCATGCCCCTCAGGCCTCCGGTGACGGTACTTCAGACGATCATCCGCGCGGGGGTGCCACGGCACGGTAACCTGCCGCTGACAAGGGGAGGAGGGGACGCCACCGTGACCACACTCGACATGACCCCGGGTGCGCAGATACCCCGGACCGACGCCGGCCCGCAGACCGCCATCACCCAGGGACTCTCCTCGACCGCGTACCGCGACGGCGAGATCAAGGGCTTCGTCGGCGCCGTCACCGACGCCACCGAGAAGAAGGGCCGCTTCGCGCTCTTCCGCCCCAACCTCGGCGAGGCCTTCAGCAAGGCGCTGATCTCCCGTGCCCTGGGCGGCGGCCGCAAGCCCATCGTCCCGGCCTTCGGAGTCGACACCCGCCAGGTCGTCGAACACTGCCTGGCCGCCGAGGAACTGCGCAACACCCGCGACCGGCAACTCAGCACCGTCTCCATCGCCACCGGTGTGCTCTTCCTCCCCGGCACCCTGATCTGGCTCGGCGCCTTCCAGCTCCGCGCCTGGCTCAAGCGGGACAACCCGAAGAACGCGGCCGTCTACGGCGGCATCGTGCTCGCCGCGACCGCCGCCCTCGCCGTCCTGCTCGCGCTGCGCCCGCCGGCCAGCGGCTTCATCGGCGTCTACCTGCGCGTGACCATGCTCGCCCCGGTCGTCGGCTGGTACCTCGCCCGCCGGATCGTCGAGCGCTCCGCCAAGGACCTGCGCTCCCGCTGGCAGGCGCTGGTCGAGGGCAGCGTGGTGGCCGCCTCCGTCGCCAAGGCCGTCCCCCGGGACGACCTCGACAAGAAGGCCGCCGACCTGCGCGACAAGCTCGGCCGCCTGGACGCCGAGCAGGAGACCAACATCCACCACTACGCCGGCCCCAAGGGCATCCTCGGTGCCGGCCGCCGCTGGGGCGAATGGCGCCTCGCCGACACCCTCCACCCCGCGGAGGGCCACGCCGACTTCCGCGCCTTCCACCCCTGGGACCTGATCCGCCGGATCTCCTCCCACCTCAAGGGCCTCGGCGTCAGCCACGTCGCCAACAGCGGCATGCCCAACGTCGCCATCAAGCAGTGGGTGGTCTTCGACATCGGCGAGGGCGCCGACGAGATCAGCCGCCCCGGCAACGCCGACATGGACGGCGACCGGATGCGCGACTTCGCCGTGCAGAGCGTCGCCGACAAGCAGACCTTCTCCGGCGGCCCCCGGCACTACCTCGCCACCCAGTTCATCACCCACGACGGCAAGCTGGTCCTCACCTTCACCGTCACCGTCACCCTGCTCGCCAACGTCCTGAACATCACCGTGTCCGGCTACGCGCTCGGCCCGGTCAAGGGCGTCTTCTTCGACAAGCCCAAGGACAAGGAGAAGTCGGTCGCCAAGACCGTGCGGTTCTGGGAGGAGCGCACCGTCAAGCTCCCCCTGATCGACAACGACGAGGTCGTCCGCCAGGCCGTCCGCGCCCCCTTCTACCGGATGCCCGGCCTGCTCGGCTGGCTCGGCGGCGGACTCGGCCTGCCCGAGCCCTTCGGGCTGCGGCACATCTGGGCCGGCCGTGCCTGGGAGAACCGCTCCATGGTCGACAACGCCCAGAACGCCGCCGTCCCGGTGCTCGCGGCGGTCCACGCCGCCACGCTGGAGTTCCTGGAGGAGCACGACCTGGACGCCGACCGCTTCTTCAAGAACCGCACCTCGATCATCAAGTCCGAGGCGCAGAGCCCCCGCCCCTACGACGTCGACACCTTCAACGCCGGCTGACCCGGCGCAGCACATGCGGGAGGGCCCCACCGTGGATCTCGGTGGGGCCCTCCCGCGTTGTTCCTCGGATCAGCCCTGCGGCCAGGCCTCGGCCAGCATCTTCCGGGTGTCCGCCAGCAGCTGCGGCAGCACCTTGGTGTGGCCGACCACCGGCATGAAGTTGGTGTCCCCGCCCCAGCGCGGCACCACGTGCTGGTGCAGGTGCGCCGCGATCCCGGCCCCGGCCGCCGCACCCTGGTTCATCCCGATGTTGAACCCGTGCGCCCCGGAGGCCGCCCGCAGCGCCGTCATCGCCTTCTTGGTGAAGTCCGCCAGCTCGGCCGTCTCGGCCTCGTCCAGGTCGGTGTAGTCGGCGACGTGCCGGTACGGGACCACCATCAGGTGCCCGCCGTTGTACGGGTACAGGTTCAGCACCGCGAACACGGCACTCCCCCGGGCGATGATCAGCCCGTCCTCGTCGCTCAGGGACGGGATCGAGCAGAACGGACAACCGTCGTCCGGAGCCGGGCCGGTGGGCTTGTTCTCACCCTGGATGTACGCCATCCGATGAGGCGTCCACAGGCGGCGGAAGCCGTCCGGCTCACCGACGCCCCGCTGAAGTTCCGGCTCAGTCGTCATGCTGATCAGCATATTCGCCCGACGGTGCTTGCAAAGCCGCGCGGGGCAGACTCGTCGAGAGCCTGCCCCGCGCCATCCCCGCGAACGCGGGGCCTACGTCACACCTGGATGCGACTCTTCACCGCATCCACGATCTCCTGAACCGCGTCCGCCAGCGGAACGCCGTTCTTCTGCTCGCCGTTGCGGTAGCGGAAGGACACCGCACCCGCCTCGACGTCGTCGTTGCCGGCGATCAGCATGAACGGCACCTTGGTCTTCTGTGCGTTCCTGATCTTCTTCTGCATGCGGTCGTCCGAGGTGTCGACCTCGACCCGGATCCCGTGCTTCTTCAGCTCGGCCGCGACCTCCAGCAGGTACGGCACGTGCTCGTCGGTGATCGGGATGCCGGTGACGGTGACCGGGGCCAGCCACGGCGGCATGGCGCCGGCGTAGTGCTCCAGCAGCACCGCGAAGAAGCGCTCGATGCTGCCGAACAGCGCCCGGTGGATCATGACCGGCCGCTGGCGCGAGCCGTCCGCGGCGGTGTACTCCAGGTCGAAGCGCTCGGGCAGGTTGAAGTCCAGCTGGATGGTGCTCATCTGCCAGGTGCGGCCGATGGCGTCCTTCGCCTGCACCGAGATCTTCGGGCCGTAGAAGGCCGCGCCGCCCGGGTCCGGGACCAGCGGCAGGCCCTGCTTCTCGGCCACGCTCGCCAGGACGCGGGTGGCCTCCTCCCAGGTCTCGTCGCTGCCGACGTACTTGACCGGGTCCTTGGTCGACAGCTCCAGGTAGAAGTCGGTCAGACCGTAGTCGCGGAGCAGGTTGAGCACGAAGGTCAGCGTGGAGTCGAGCTCCTCCGCCATCTGCTCGCGGGTGCAGTAGATGTGCGCGTCGTCCTGCGTGAAGCCGCGGGCACGGGTCAGGCCGTGCACGACGCCGGACTTCTCGTAGCGGTACACCGTCCCGAACTCGAAGAGGCGCAGCGGAAGTTCACGGTACGAGCGGCCGCGCGCATCGAAGATCAGGTTGTGCATCGGGCAGTTCATCGGCTTGAGGTAGTAGTCCACGCCCTCGTCGAGCTGCATGGGCGGGTACATACCGTCCGCGTACCAGTCGAGGTGGCCGCTCTTCTCGAAGAGCTTCCCCTTGGTGGCGTGCGGGGTGTAGACGAACTCGTAGCCCTCCTCCTCGTGCCGCTTGCGCGAGTAGTCCTCCATGGCCCGGCGGATGATGCCGCCCTTGGGGTGGAAGACGGCGAGGCCGGAGCCGATCTCCTCGGGGATGGAGAAGAGGTCGAGCTCGTTGCCGAGCTTGCGGTGGTCGCGCTTCTCGGCCTCGACGAGGAAGTCGAGGTGGGCCTTGAGCTCGTCCTTGGTCGGCCAGGCGGTGCCGTAGATGCGCTGCAGCATGGGGTTCCGCTCGCTGCCGCGCCAGTAGGCGGCCGCGTTGCGCATCAGCTTGAACGCCGGGATGTTCCGGGTGCTGGGCAGGTGCGGGCCGCGGCAGAGGTCGCCCCAGCACTGCTCGCCGGTCTTGGCGTCCAGGTTGTCGTAGATGGTGAGCTCGCCGGCGCCGACCTCGACGTCGGCGCCCTCGCCGGCGGTGGCGGCGGAACCCTTGAGGCCGATCAGTTCGAGCTTGTACGGCTCGGCGGCCAGCTCCTCGCGGGCGGACTCGTCGGTGACCACGCGGCGGGAGAACTTCTGCCCGCGCTTGATGATCTCCTGCATGCGCTTCTCGATGGCCTTGAGGTCATCGGGGTGGAAGGGCTTCTCGACGTCGAAGTCGTAGTAGAAACCGTCCTTGACCGGCGGGCCGATGCCCAGCTTGGCCTCGGGGTAGAGCTGCTGCACGGCCTGGGCCATGACGTGCGCGGTGGAGTGGCGCAGGATGTCGAGGCCGTCCTTGCTGCCGATCTCGACCGGCTCGACCTCGTCGCCGTCCTGGACGGCGTAGGCGAGGTCCTTGAGCTGGCCCCCGACGCGGGCGGCGATGATCGAGCGGTCGTCGGCGAAGAGCTCGGCGGCCGTGGTGCCCGTCGTCACCACGCGCTCTTCCCGATCGGGTTCGCGGCTGATGATTACCCGGACGTCCGTCACCGGTCTCTCCTGACGTGCTGGATTTCAGAGGACGCAACACTGCGCTGCGCGTGACGATGGTACCGAGAGCGCCGCCCCCGCCGTCCACCTACGCCCCTTCCCCCTCTCGCTCCGCCTTCTCCCCGAGCGCCTTCAGCAGCCGCTCGCGGTCCCCTTCCTCCCAGCGGCGGAGTTCCAGTCCGTGCGGGCGGGTCAGCCGGCGGAAGCCGCCGTGCCGGTCCAGCCGGCCGGAGACCCGGACCGGCAGGCCCGCGAGGTGGGCCTCGGCGGCGAGCCGGTAGTCGGGGTCGGGCAGCCGGAGCTTGAGCTCGCGGACCTCGGCACCGGTGAGCACCCGCAGTCGTACCGAGCCGGGACCGGCCGGGTCGGCGCGCTTGAGCCGGGTGACCACGCCGACCACGGTGACGTCGACGGCGGGCTCGATCCGTTCCAGCAGCTCGGCGGCCTCCGCCAGGGCGGGCAGGTCACCGGGCGAGAAGTCGAGGTCGATCCGGCGGTCCCCGAAGCCGCCCGGGGTCCCGGCGGCGGGTGACCAGGCGACGCTGAGCCGGGCGGCCGTCGCGTCGCGCACCAGTTCCTCGACGGACCGGACGAGCTCCCGGCTGACCCCGGCCCGGACGGCGTTCCCGAAGGCCTCGGGCCCGCCGCTGACCCGGCGGTAGTCGACGGCGTCGCGCAGTGCCTCCAGGGCGCGGACCAGGGTGGTGACGGCGGCGCGGCCCTCGGGGGCGGGGGTGTGGGCGGTGAGCACGGCGCCCTGTTCGACCAGCAGGACGCGGTCCAGGAAGTCCCCGGCGAGGGCGTCCAGCCGGGCACCGAAGTAGCCGGCCCTGGTGCGGGCGGCCTTGGCGCCGGCGGCGAGCATCCCGCGGGCGGCCCGCCGGAGCCGCTCGGCCTCGTCCCAGGGGGTGGCCCCGGCGGGGCCGGACGGTTCGCGGTGCCAGCGCAGTTCGTCGCCGGGGACGGTGAGGGCGAGCAGGATCGAGCGGGCGGAGGGGGTGCGGGAGCGGGAGAGCGCGGTGACCGCGTCGGCGAGGAGTTCGACGGCGTCGTCGAAGCCGTCCCCGGCCGGGACGAGCAGGCTGGTGCCGGGCTCGTCGTCGGGCGGGGTCCAGCGTCCGTACCGGGCGGCCGGTCCGCCGCGGCGGACCCAGCCGTGCCGGGCGAGCAGGGTGGCCAGGACCGTCGGGTCGACGGTGGCCGGGTCGGGCAGGGGCCGGGCCGGTTCGCCCGGTGCGTGCGGCGGTGTCATGGGTCCGGTTCCTCCCTGCCGGGCCCGGGCCGTCACGGGCTGCCGCCCGCGCCGACCCGGGCCATGATGTCGCAGAGCGCGCGGTCGTCGAAGACCTTGGCGGTGGGCACCCGGACGTTGGTGCGCCGCTGCCCGGTGACCGGGTGGCCGGCCAGGTTGACCCAGTAGCAGCAGTGCCGCAGTTCCAGGGCGTCCGGGCGGGCCCGCAGCCACTGGTCGACCCGGCGCGGCAGCAGCAGCACGACCAGGATCCGCGGCACCGCGACCCGGGGCCGGGCGAGCTTGCGCAGGTGGTCGTTGTCCAGGGTGAAGCTGAAGAACGGCCCGGCCGGGTCGGGCGCGACCTGCTGGGTGGCCTTGAGCTGGATCTTGACGGTGACCTCGTCGTCCACCTCGTGCGCCCGGGAGCCGTGGCTGACGTGCCAGTCGATGCCGTTGTCCGGGAACGGCTGGGAGAGCGAGCAGCCGGCCGCGGCGGCGACCGCGTGCAGGTAGCCGACCTGCAGGGTCTCCATGCAGGCGGTGACCGCGAGGTTCCCGCGCAGTACGGCCGCCGCTGCCTCCTCGGGCTGCGGCTGGGTCAGTGCCATCGCCCCGTGCCCTCCCCCGGTTCCGGGCCCGTCCCGTTCCGGACGGGCCGGTCGATTCGAACGGGACAGTCATGGGCAGGATCCCCGGCCGGGCTTGGGCCAAACGGGTTGAAGGGGCGTCAGAACCGGGTATCAACCGGGCGCAACGCTCGTCTGAGGGGCAGTCATGCAGCAGCACTGGTACACCGGCCCGCTCGCCTCCTTCGACACCGAGACGACCGGTGTGGACGTGGAGAACGACCGGATCGTCTCCGCCGCCCTGGTCGTCCAGCTCGCGCCGGGCGAGCCGGCCCGGACCACGACCTGGCTCGCCGATCCGGGGGTTCCGATCCCGGACGGCGCCCGCGCGGTGCACGGCATCACCGACGAGCAGGTGCGCGCCCACGGCCGCCCGGCCCGCACGGTGGTGGCGGAGGTCACCCGGGCGCTGGCGGCCGAGGCGCGGGCCGGGCGTCCGGTGGTGGTGATGAACGCGCCCTACGACCTGACGCTGCTGGACCGGGAGCTGCGCCGCCATCACGGGCTGACGCTGACCGCGGGGCTGGCGGCGTCCGGGCTGGTGGTGCTGGATCCCCGGGTGCTGGACAAGCACGTGGACCGCTACCGCAAGGGCCGCCGGACACTGACCGACCTGTGCGCCCACTACGGCGTCGTCCTGGCCGGGGCGCACGACGCGGCGGCGGACGCGGCGGCGGCACTGGCGCTGACCCGGCGGATCGGCTCCCGCTACCCGGCGGCGCTCGGCGGGCTGTCGGCGGCGGAGCTGCACCTGCGGCAGGCGGTCTGGCACGCGGCGCAGGCACGCGGGCTGCAGAACTGGTTCGACCGCTCGGGGACGCCGGAGCGGGTGGACCTGTCCTGGCCGCTGCGGCCGGCCCGGTGCGGATGCGGGCGCCGGTTGGAGCCGGAGCACCGTTGCGAGGCGGCGGCGTAAGGCGCGGCCCGGCGTTCCGGGCCCGAAACGCGCCGCAGGCCCTGACCGGTTTCCTGGTCAGGGCCTGCGTGCTGTCCGGTGGGCGATACTGGGATCGAACCAGTGACCCCTTCGGTGTGAACGAAGTGCTCTCCCGCTGAGCTAATCGCCCGGGCAACGAGAAGAACTCTAGCACCATTCGGGGCCGGTCGTACAACTCGCCCGTTCCGGGTACCGCCGACGCCTCCGCAGAACTCGCACCCCGCAGGGAAGGTGACTGTCCCTCAGTCGATTACCGGCGGCCCTTCAGGCGGATTCCGGAAATACACGTGAGGCCCAGCCGATAATCGGCTGGGCCTCACGTATCACAATGCATTCCGGTGGGCGATACTGGGATCGAACCAGTGACCCCTTCGGTGTGAACGAAGTGCTCTCCCGCTGAGCTAATCGCCCGGGTGCAGAGAAAACATTACCGCATCCCGGAGGGTGCTCCGAACACGCTCCTCGCCCGCGGCCCCGCGTCCGGGCGGGTCAGCTCCCGTCCAGTTGCCAGGGGACGGCCAGGCCGTAGCGGGCGAAGTACCAGCCGCCCACCCCGACGAGGGCGGCCAGCCCGATCGCGGTGAGCGTCAGGTTGCGGCGCCGTACCCGCGGGTCCATGGCCCGCTGGGCGGCCTCGGCGACCTTGCGGCGGGTCCAGCGCAGGGCCAGCTGGGCCCAGACGAACTCGGTCGCCCAGATCCCCATGCCCAGGAAGATCACCAGCCAGCCGGGGCCGGGCAGCGGCAGCATGATCAGCCCGAGCACCACCACGGCGAGGCCCGCCAGGAAGATCGCCACCTGCCAGACCCGGTGCAGCGCAGGCGAGCGGCGGACGAAGGCCGGGGCCCGCGATCCGACCGCCCGTCCGCCGTCGCCGGCCGCGTCAACCGCCACAGCCGCTTCACCCGTTCCCGTGTTCCCGGCCGTCTTGTCGTTTCGCACAGTCATGCCAGGAAACTAACCAAGAAGCGCCGGGTAATGCCCGGCCCGGCCGCTGCGGGGCGATTCCGCAATGCGCCGTAAGGGGTACGACTCGCGCCCGAATCGGGACAGAGGGGTTTACATCGGTCTTGGGGGTGGGATGGTCCGTTCGCCGACGTGCGATTCCCCGAGCGCACACTGAGCGAAAGGCCATGGCGCTTATGAACACCACGGTCAGCTGCGAGCTGCACCTGCGCCTCATCGTGTCCAGCGAGTCATCACTGCCCGTCCCCGCGGGCCTGCGCTACGACACCGCCGACCCCTATGCCGTGCACGCCACGTTCCACACAGGCGCCGACGAGACCGTGGAGTGGGTGTTCGCCCGAGATCTCCTCGCGGAGGGGCTGCACCGACCCACTGGTACCGGCGACGTCCGGGTGTGGCCGTCGCGCAGCCACGGGCAAGGGGTGGTCTGCATCGCACTGAGCTCTCCGGAAGGAGAAGCCCTGCTGGAGGCCCCGGCCCGAGCGCTTGAGTCGTTCCTCAAGCGGACGGACGCCGCGGTGCCCCCCGGCACCGAACACCGTCACTTCGACCTCGACCGGGAGCTGTCCCACATCCTCGCCGAAAGCTGACCCCATCCGGAGGCGGTCACGCCCCGCCGTCGGCGGGGCCCTACCCCCTGCCTCATCGCAGCCGTCCTACTCGGGGGCACGGCAGCGGACTCAGCCGCGCACATCGCGGCCTCGGGGCCGGTGAGCGGGTCCGCTCCCACCGGAGCGGGTCCACAGCACCGCAGGCGCCCGGCACCGAGGCCGGCCACCCTCACGGG
>NZ_JBHXEM010000058.1:0-2104 GCF_042724755.1 Kitasatospora sp. NPDC127067
CAGGCAGCATGGATCAACGACCCCAGTAAGCGCAGGGAACCCGCACCACAAACCTCATAACATCACGACCGTCTCACTGGACTTGAAATCTTCCGCCGAGTGGCTGGCGGAACGAGGCCTGACCGGGCCGCGAGATGTTCAGGCAGAGCTGGCCGTGCGAGAGGCCGAGGAGGACCGGCGCCGACTGCGTTGGCTCCAGGCCGCGCCCGCCGGGCTGCACCACGCGGCCATGGCGGTCTCCAACCCGCCGGGGCGGGACCTGGAAGCCTGGTCAGATCGGCTTCGCGACGCCGAGGCACAGCTCGCCATGCTCGTCCACGACGGCTATTCCGACGGGATCGAGCGGATCCGTGCCCTGCTGGCATGGGCCGGGGTTCCCGCCAGGGAGTCCACCGGGGGCCTGAAGTGGTATGACCTGGCAGTCTGAGGTTCCCCCGAGGTGCGGAAGGTTGCCGGAAATGGCCTGATTGGCCGCGAGAAAGGAGCCTTTGCCATGGCTGCACCGATGAAATACCCGCCCGAGTTGCGGCAGCGTGCTGTCGCCGCATACCGAGCCGCCGACCCGAAGCCGGTGATCCGTCAGATGGCCCGCGACCTCGGGGTGCACCACGAGGCCCTGCGCAACTGGATCCGCCAGGACGAGGCCGACCGGGGCGAGCGCGACGACCGGCTGACCACCGCCGAGAAGGAGGAACCGGCCGCGCTGCGCAAGGAGAACGCCGAGCTCTGGCGCTCGTGCGAGATCCTCAAGGCCGCCTCGGCTTTTTTCGCCCAGGAGCTCGACCCGGCCCGGCGACGGTACTGAAGCTCATCGACGAGCACCAGGACCGCTTCGGGGCCGAGCCCGTCCTCCGGGAACTGCACATCCCCGCCTCCACCTACTACCGCTGGCGCCGCGACGTCCACGAGCCCTGCGAGCGCAAGCGCCACGACGCCGAGCTGACCGAGCACATCCGCCGCATCCACCCCGACTCCGACGCAACCTACGGATCCCCGCGCGTCCACGCCGCCCTGCGGCGCGAGGGCACCCACGTCGGCCGCAAGCGGGTCGAGCGCCTGATGCGCCAGGCAGGACTCCAAGGGGTGAGCCCGCGCCGGCCCCGCTCCTTCACCCGCCGCGGCCCGGCGGCCGATCCCGCCCCGGACCTGGTACGGCGCGACTTCACCGCCGACGCACCGAACCGGCTGTGGGTCGCCGACATCTCGCTGGTCCCCACCGGTGAGGGCCCGTGGTGGCTTGCCTCGATCCGCGACGCCTTCTCCCGTCGCATCGTCGGCTGGCACACCTCCGAGCGCGCGGATGCCGACCTGGTCCTCACCGCCCTGGAGTACGCCCTGCACGGCCGACCCGTCGAGCCGGGGAAGCTGATCCATCACAGCGACCCCTTGAGCCCGGTCAGTACACGTCCATCAAGCTCACAACTCGCCTGCTGAAGGCGGGAATCGAGCCGAGCATGGGAAGCGTGGGCGACTCGTTCGACAACGCCCTGGCGGAGAACTTCTGGAGCGTCCTGAAGACCGAGTGTGTCCGCCGCACGACCTTCACCACCCGGACCGACGCCGACCTCGCACTGTTCGCCTACATCGACGGCTGGTACAACACCCGCCGCATCCAGAAGCGACTCGGCTGGCTCAGCCCCGACGAGTACGAGACGAAGTACTACGCCGACCGGGCGACGGCCGAACCAGTGGCCATCGAACCACCCACACCCGCCCTGACCAGGTAATCAACACCTCCCGCGCAGCGGGGGAAGCTCACCGAGGATGGTGCTGGCGCGGTTGGCCCAGTTCTCCCCGCGCCCCCGGGGGTCAGCTGATGGGTCGAGGATCTCGAAGAACACTCAAGCCTGGCCCGGCCCGGCCAGGCCGGGTTCGCGGTGACCTGCCGTGTTATCCACCCTCCGCTGGCAGCTCAGGTGTTGCGTTCAGCGCCAGGGAGGGGTGGGTGAGCCGTCCGGGTCCAGTCCGTGCGGCCATAGCGTCAGGGTGAGAGCTGGGGGGAGGAATTGGCCGGCGTCGGCGGCCCGCCGGACAAGGGCTTCCGCGGCGTCCTGGTTACCGGCTTCCAGCCGCATCCATGCCAGGTAGGCCAGGGCATCGGAGT
>NZ_JBHXEM010000058.1:2202-52556 GCF_042724755.1 Kitasatospora sp. NPDC127067
GTGGCCGGCGTCGGCGGCCTGGCGGGCAAGCTCTTCGGCACCTTCTTGATCTCCTGCGTCCTCTCGGATCCATGCCAGGCGAGCCAGGGCATCGGGGTAACCTGCATCGGCCGCCCGCTGTGCCTGTTCCTCAGCACTCTCTCCGTCCTCGGAACGTTCTCGAATTTCGGCGTCCTGTCGGATCCATGCCAGGCGGGCCAGGGCGTCAGCGCGGTCGGCGTTGGCGGCCCGCCAGTAGAGAGTTTCGGCAGCGTCCCAGTCTCCGGCTTCCAGCCGCAACCATGCCAGGTAGGCCAGGGCATCGGAATGGCCGGCGTCGGCGGCCTGGCGGGCAAGCTCTTCGGCACCTTCTTGATCTCCTGCGTCCTCTCGGATCCATGCCAGGCGAGCCAGGGCATCGGGGCGACCGGCCTCGGCAGCCCGTCGGACGCGTTCCTCGGCCCCCTCCTGTATCCACGCCAGGTGGGCAACGGCGTGTGGATGACCGGCGTCGGCGGCCTGCCGGGCGAGGGTTTCGGCGCTCTCCCGTCTCCCGGCTTTCTCTCGCATCCACGCCAGGACGATCAACGCACCGGGGGAGCCCGCGTCGGCGGCCTGCCGGGCGAGGGTTTCGGCGCTCTCCCGTTCCCCGGCTTTCTCTCGCATCCACGCCAGGACGATCAACGCACCGGGGGAGCCCGCGTCGGCGGCCTGCCGGGCGAGGGTTTCGGCGCTCTCCCGTTCCCCGGCTTTCTCTCGCATCCACGCCAGGACGATCAACGCACTCTGACGGCCCGCATTCGCAGCCCGAAGGACGAGGGCTTCGGTGTCTTCCCGTTCTGCGGCGACGTGCACCGGGGCGGACAGGACGGTGAGGTGGCCGAACTTGGCGGCCCGGTGCCGGAGGTGGTGGGCCCACTGTAGGCGGTGCCTGTCATCAGCGGCGGTGGCCAGGTTGTTAAGGTCGTCGGGATGGGTCAGGTGCGTGTGGGCGGCGTACCAAAACGAGGCGGGCGGGCAAAGTCTTCGGCGAGTGATGCGGCCATGCTGTTCGATGTAGTCCGCGAGTCGCAGGACTGGGTTTGATGTCGGTGCGGGCATCGTGGCCAGTTCCGCAACGCCTGGTGGGCGGTGCGCGGGGCGGGTGGTAGTGCGGCGCAGCAGGGCTTGTTTGCCGTGGACGGGGTGGGCGAGGTCGGCGAAGGCGGATTCGGCCCAGTCGTCGGTGAGCTGGTCGTAGTCGTGCTCGGTGAGGTAGTCGGTGGCGGCGTCGGTGAGGAAGGTCTGTGGTAGGCCGGGACCGACGCCGAAGCGGCGGGCGTCCATCGCGGCCTCCAGTACGGCTTTGATGGCTGGGCTGCCTTGCTGGTAGCGGCGCAGGAGTTCGGGGGCGCCGGCCAGGTCCTGAGTGACCCGTCCGTGAGTGAGAGCGCGGGTGAGGGTATCCGCCATGAGCTGGTCGCCGTCCCGGGCGAGGGTGATGGCGGCCCGGAGTGCGTTTTGGTCGAAGGTGTCCGGGATGGTGAGGGTGTGACCGGCCAGGAGTTCACGGACTCGGCTGTGCGGGTCGGGCCCGCCGGGGCGGGGCAGGACGGTATACGCGTTGGCGTACTCGGGCCACAGGGTGCCCAGGACCAGAACCGGCCCGCGGTCGGGATGGGTGAGGAGGGTGTGAACGGCGGCCGCGATGCGCTCGCCCTCCTGGAGGTGGCCGAGGTAGTGCTGGGCCTCGTTCAGCCACACCACCGTCCGGGGCGCCACACGGTCGAGGTCGGCGAGCATGGCCTCGGCCCGGGTCGGATCGTGGGGGTGCCACAGCCGCCACCCCTCCTCGGCGAGCGGCTGGACCGCCTCCCAGCACGCCCTGGTCTTGCCAGTGGACGACGAGCCGACCAGGACCACCATCCGGCTGCGGCCTTCGGTGACGTCGCGTACGGCTTCGGCCAACTCCTGATCGTGGGCTCGACGAACATATCCCGGCATGTCGCCGACGTGTCGTCCGTCCCGCCGCCCCGTCCCTTCCCGGACGGCGCCGGCCGGGTGCACCTCAAGGTCGTGAGCGTCCCACTCCCCGATCGGTTTCCCGAGTTGGCGCCCGCTATTGATGGCATTTCCCCGGACGGGCCCGGGGTGAATGTGCACGACCCCGCCCTGGATCACGTTCCCGTGAACGACACCGCCACTGATCCGGTTGCTGACCGAGGCCCTACCGGTTTCTTCAGAGGGATCGATGGAGCCGGGCGATGAGATACCGGGATCACTGGACACTGCAATGGGGCAAGGCGACTGCGGTACCCGTTCCTGCGGTACGCCTGTCTGCCCGGCGTTCTCGTCGCGCGTCATCCGCTCTCCGGTCGTGTCTTCGCCGGTGTCCATCATCACCCGCTCCCCACCACGGCGGCACCGAATCTGCAGAACCAACTCGCCAGCTGACACTCGCCCCCTTCCGTCGCTCGACGTTTCGGACGGCGGCGCAAGTCGCTTCGGGATCACCCGGTCGTGAGCCGACGGTAGGTCACCCCCGCTCTGAGAGGCGCCGGGTCGGGGCGGACGCAGTCCTCGCGGAAGAGTTGGTCAGTGTCATCTGGCCGGGTCGGACAGGCTGATGGGTACGCGGTCCAGGACGAGAACGGACTCGGCGTTCCGCACGTCGACGATGTCGGCGGACATGGCGGCGAGCCGGGTGACGTTCCGCCCGAAGAGAAAGAGGGCGGCGTCCGCCGCACGAACGGCACTGCTGGAGGGTCTCCCGATGGGAGTCATCGTCCAGGGCAACAGAGTCGGGGGCCGGGCGGGGAACGTCGAGATCGCGGCAGTGGCCGCGGTGGACGGACCAAGGGAGGAACTCGCGGACCTCGGCCGGGTGATACGACCGCCGTCCAACCACCGGTCGATCTCGTGCTGGGCAGCATGGGCCAGGGTCAGCCCGGCACCGCGGGAAGATGAGGGGCGAGCGCGCTGTAGCGTTAGGCCCAGGCTCCATCTCGCTCGGCCGCTGTCCGTTTCGCTGCTGCCAGCTCTCGCCTGGAGCAACTCGCCGGCGGCCGTCCCGGGCCTTCGACCTCAATTCCCGGTCGAGGCGAGGGCGTCCTCCCCATAAGCGCAGCGGTCAGCTTCAAGGCCGACCGTCGTACGGTGCTGCAGTCCTTGACGATGACACCTCCCCCGGCTCCATCCCAGTCCACGCTGACCCAGGCGTTGCCCGGGCGTTCGATCGTGATCGCGGAGCACGATGTCGTGGCCGTCTGCCACGATGAGCGCTGCTCCTTGACACCTCAACAGGCCAGCCGCCTCCTACTCCTCGGCAGGCTGGTCAAGAAATGGCAAAGCCGACAGAACGATGCAGGTCCACGAAGGGTCCTCCCCGCACGTACGAGGATGACCCCGGCAAGGGCGGCTGGACCGTCGTGCGGGACCTATCGGGCTCGCGCTCGCGGGGGTGGAGGGTCTCGGCGTCCGTGTCATACGGGCAACCATGCGACCTGCGGCTTCGTCCCCATTCTCAACCGGATGACGCGGCTTCGGATTCTCAGAGTCGTGACAGATCCTCGCGATCGCGGTGCTGCCTCTCGATGCGGTCAACCGGCGCTCGCAGGGCGGGTGAGGTCAGTTCCAGGTCGCGGTTGTCGCGCCCAGCTAGCATGTGGTCGAGCCAGCGTTCGTACCAGGCCAGGAAGTCTGTGGCCGACGACACGTTGGGGCCCCAGAAGCCGTCGGCGTTTCCGGTGACGACGCGGCCCGCCAGGGAACCCGTGATGCCGAGAAGCACCAGGTCGGAGCACCCCGCCTCGATGATGTGCAGGAACAGGTCACTTCGGCGAGACGGGCCGCCGGCGAACGTGAACCCCCGAGGGCGGCCGGGCTCGCCGTGGGGGTCCATCGTGAACAGCCGACATGACTGCAACCGCAGCAGGCCGTAGAAAGGCGATGCGCCGCCCCCGCCCAGCGTGGTCAGGAAGCTGCGGTAGGGGTCGGGCAGTTCGATGTGGCGGTCGGCCTCGAACTCGGCGACCTTCGCGTCCGGCAACGGGGGTTCGAGGCGGAACCCGTGCTTCTCTTCGCCGAAGGAGTAGCTTCGCAGCGCGGCATAGGGCACCTTGGCGAGCTTGCGTCGGATGCGGGCGATCCGGGAGTCCATGTGAACTCTTCTCTCTGTCCTCCGCAAACTACCTGCTGTGGACAGCGATGTCCTGTCGCGTTGAGCTTGTCTGTGGATCTTGCACTGAGCTGCAAGGTTGCCAGGTCGAGTGAGAACGCTCGGCGCGGGATTCTCAGTGCATCTGGCTTCCGCGGAATCCAGGGTGGGCTGCGAGCCGAGTGATGGCGGGACCGTCGTGGGGAATCTGGGCTGGGCCCCAGGGCGACGTAGGCTCATGGGTTGTGAGCCAACAGGATGAGGTCGGGAAGACCCGCTATCTGGTCCTTCATGACTATGGGATGGGCGGTCTGTGGTGGTGGGTGTGGGCGGGCTCGGCCGAGGAGATCGTCAGTGCCTGCGCCGAGGTTGAGGTGATCGCGGACCCGGATGCCGTGAGACGTGCCGAGACGTGGGGTTTGAAGGAGGTCCGTCTTGACGATCCGGACTCGAATCCGCTGTCCAGCCTCCGCGCTCAGCGGGATGCCCAGCGTGGTCAGCCGGGATTCGGTGTCCTGGCGGGACGGGACCGTGTATGCCTGCGTTGGCCTGAAGGCGAGGAAGGAGAGGTCTTCCTGATGGAACTCGGGCCGGACGGACGGCGGTTGCGGCAGGTTGAGATCCGCCCGGACGGTGGTTCGGTCAAGACGGGCATTGAGGATTGGCCGTTCAACCCGCCGTTCGACCTTCGTGATCCGCAGTATGTGTCCATGGAGATCGGCCCTGGTGACTTTGAGGAAGTGTGGCAGCGGGCTCGTCACGAGTCCGAAGGCTGATCAAGCGGCTTCCCGGGCTGTGTGATGTCGGCAGAAGTGCTGTTAGAACTCCTAACGAAATGATCTTCGATGAGTCGGTTCCAGTCGCTGGGGTGCTATCGGGCAGCATGGGGCGATGAACTCGGATGAGCCGGTGCCCCGGGAGTTGAAGGTCCTCGATACGACCTCGCTGGTCAGGCTGGAGGAGCGGGCATGCGAGCTCGGTCTCAACCAGCGGTTGGACCCGGTATGGGTGCAGGCGAATGCGGCGTCCAATGGAACCCACTATCTGTGGCCAGCCCTGTGGAACAGCCTGCCGCATCGCCCCGGCATCCCGCGTCAGATTCGGTGCGAACTGCTCATCACGCTTCGCTCGGGAGAGCGCGTGATGAGCCTGCTGGACGTCCTGCCTGGTGGCTTCGCCCCTCTGGCGAGAGTGACCTCACGGGCCGAGGGTATGCAGGTCAGTCAGCTCCTGGACAGTTCCCCGAGCGTCAGGGAATGGCTACTGAGCAGGGGAGTCCCGGACCGGCCGTGAGAGCCGGCGCCAGCAGATGAGTGCGCATCCCAGGGCCAGGAAGGCCTCGTGGATGTCATCGCGGATCTCCCAGCGGATACGCAGGCGTCGGAACCAGTGCAGGTGGGCGAAGGCGCGTTCCACGACCCACCGTTGAGTGCCGAGTCCGGAGCCGTGCTCGATGCCCCGGCGGGCGATGAGCGGCTTCACCCCGAGGTTCCAGACCAGGCGGCGGTACCTGTCGTGGTCATAGCCGCGGTCACCGAGCACGGCGTCGGGCCGGCGCGCCGGGGCCGGCCGCGCTTGCCGCGAACGGACGGCACTGCCTGAAGCAGTGGAATGAGCTGGGTGACGTCATTGCGGTTGCCGCCGGTCAGGGTGACGGCGAGCGGGATGCCGGTGGCGTCGGTGATCAGGTGGTGCTTGCTGCCCGTCCTGCCCCGGTCGACAGGACTTCGTCCCGTCTTGGATCCCCCTTTAACGCCCGGATGTGAGAGCCGTCCACCGCCGCCCAGGAGAAGTCGAGGGCGTTCGCGCTGCGGAGCTTGGCCAGGAGGACCTCGTGGAGCCGGGGCCAGACGGCCGGCCTCCGTCCACTCGGCCAGGCGGCGCCAGCAGGTCATGCCCGACCCGAAGCCGAGTTCCTGCGGGAGATGTTCCCAGCTGATCCCGGTGTGCAGGACGAACAGGATGCCCTGGAACACCAGTCGGTCCGGATGCCGCTTCCGTCCTGGATGCCGCACGCGCCGCTCAACCTTGGGCAGCAGCGGTTCGATCACCGCCCACAATTCGTCGTCAACATGCCACGGCTTCGGCCGAGCCACCCCACACCCCCGGATCATCACTTCCAGAACGATCCAGCCACCTCGAAGATCATTTCGTTAGGAGTTCTAAGTCGCCCGAGGCCAGGCCGACCCAGGTCGGGCCCGAGGCGACTCGGGCATGACTTTCGACAGATCCGCTGCGGCAACGGCTTTTGTAGGGTCGTGGGCATGCGGATGAGTGGGGCGGCGCTGCCCGTGGTGGCGGCGGTGTGTATCGGGCTGGGTGTCACGAGCCTCTGGTGGGCGCTGCCCGCGATCGGGGTCTCCTTCCTGGCCGGGCTGCGAATGGAGCGGGTACGGCCGGCGGCGGTGGTGTTCGCCGTCCTGGTGGCGGCCGGGGTGCTGGTGGTCGGCTCGGTGCCCTCCTGGATCGTTCTGGGCCTGCGGTTCGTCGCGCTCGCCGTGAGCACCGGGATGGGCCCGTGGCTGCTGGGCCGGTTCTGGCGGCAGTCGCAGGAACTCGTGCGCGCCGGGTGGGAGCGGGCCGAGCGGCTGGAGCGCGAGCGGCAACTCGTCGCGGAGCAGGCCAGGTTGCGCGAACGGGCCCGGATCGCCCAGGACATGCACGACGCCCTCGGGCACGACCTCAGCCTGATCGCGCTGCGCGCCGGGGCCCTCAAGCTCGCCCCCGGCCTGGCCCCGCCCCACCGGGAGGCCGTCCAGGAGATCCGGGCGGGTGCGGCCGCCGCCGTCGACCGGCTTGGCGAAGTGATCGGCATCCTGCGCGACGGAGACGAGGGAGAGGGAGGCACTTCCGCGGCCCACGGGCCGGCCGACTCGGACATCCCGCAGCTCGTCGCCGAGGCGGCCGCCGCCGGACTGGACGTCCGTTCGGAGATCAGCGGGGAGACGGAAGGGATCCCGCGCGCCACCGAGCACGCCGCGTACCGGGTGGTGCAGGAGGCCATGACCAACGCCGCCAAGCACGCACCGCGAGCGTCCGTCACCGTGGAGGTGGCGTACTCGGACGACGGCGTCCGCGTACGGGTGGCCAACGGCCCCGCGCCTGCGACAGTGCCCGGACCCACCCCCGCACCCGCGCCCGTCGCCCGCCGAGCGGCGTCGCCGCAACCCGCGTCAACCCCGCTCGGCGCAACGCCCACCGCAATGCCCACCGCAATGCCCACCGCAACGCCCACCGGAGCGTTCTCCGGAACCCCTGTCGCGGCTCCCGCAGCGGCTCCCGCCGCGCCGCCCATCGGCGGTCGCGGCCTGGTCGGGCTCACCGAGCGGGTCCGGCTCGCGGGCGGCACCCTTGCCCACGGGGCCCGCGCGGACGGCGGGTTCGAGATCGTGGCCGACCTGCCGCGCCATGCCGCCGGGCCCGTCCCGCCGCTGCCCCCCGCTCCGCCGTCACCGGTCCGCGAACTGCGGCAGGCACGGCGCAGGGTGGGCCGGACGCTGGCCGCCGTGGTGCTCGTCCCGCTGACGACGGCCGTGCTGCTCACCGTGGCGCTGCGAGTATGGACGCTCTACGTGGTCAGCCTGTCGGTGCTGGACCCGGGGGTCTTCGCCTCCCTCCAGGTGGGGCAGGACCAGGCCTCGGTCGAGCGGCTGCTGCCGGGCCATCGGCTGCCGTACCGCCCGCCGAGCGGGCCGTCGACGCCGGCACCGCCAACGGGAGAGGGGGTCTCGTGCACGTACTACGCCATCACCGCCCAGCTGTTCGTGGACCGGGCCGGAGACGCCTACCGGATCTGCTTCCGGGACTCCCGGCTGGTCTCGCGTGATGTGCTCGTCTCCTGACCTCCCCCACGACGTCCTTCCCCGCACCACCTCCGTACCGAGCGACCGACAGGAGCCGCCGATGACCACCGCACCGATCCGGGTGCTGCTCGCCGACGACGAGCCCATGATCCGCGCGGGACTGCGCGCCGTGCTCACCACCGACCCGGGCATCGAGATCGTCGCCGAGACCGGGGACGGCCGGGAGGCCGTCGAACTGGTCCGACGCCACCGGCCTGACGTCGCCGTGCTGGACATCCGGATGCCCGGGACGGACGGCATCACGGCAGCTGCCGAGATCCGTCGGAACGGCCTGGCCTCCGGAGTGCTCATGCTGACCACCTTCGGTGAGGACGACTACATCCTGCGCGCGCTCAGCGGCGGTGCGAACGGTTTCCTGATCAAGTCCGGCGAGCCCGAGGAACTGCTCGCCGGGGTGCACGCGGTGGCGGCAGGAGCGGCCTACCTCTCACCCAAGGTGGCCGCCCGGGTGGTCGCCCACCTGGCCGCCACCGGGGCCGGCCGCCCCGCCGACCGGCGTGCCGGTGCCCGGGAACAGGTGGCCGCCCTGACCACCCGGGAACGGGACGTGCTGACGCTGATCGCCGCCGGGCTGTCCAACGGTCGGATCGCCCGTCGGCTGGGGGTGGTGGAAGGCACCGTGAAGGCCCATGTGAGCTCCATCCTGGCGAGGCTGGGGGTGGCCAACCGGGCGGCCGCCGCCGTCCTCGCCCACGAGGCCGGGCTGACCCTCGGCGCGACCTGCGCGGGCGGCCCGCGGGACTGAGCCCGCCGTGCCCGGTGCCGCGCCCCGGTCCGGCGCCGACGGCACCGGGGGCGCGGGTGGCGTCGACGGTGCCGACAACAGCAGCCCGAGGACCGGCACCCCGGTCAGGGCCGTCACCGCGGTGGTGGCCGCCGGCCGCAGGGCGAGGACCGCGGCCGCCGTGACCGTGGCGCCGAGCGCGGCACCGGCGAGCACGTCGTGCGGGTAGTGCACCCCGGCCGCCACCCGCAGGGCGGCCGTGGCACCGCCGACAGGTATGACCAGCAGCGCCCAGCGCGGGCGCAGCAGGACCAGCCCCGTCGCCAGCGCGACCGCCAGGGTGGCGTGGTTGCTGGGGAACGACCAGTCCCCCGGTGGCGGACAGTCGGCGACCGCCGTGCCGGGCAACCCGGCCAGCGCCCGGCAGGGCCGCTCCTCGTCGAGCAGCACCTTCAGCACCTCGCTCGCCCCGTAGGCCAGCACCGTGCCGAGCCCGACCAGCGCCACCCCCGCGACCGCCCCGGTGGCCCGCCTGGTTCGGGCCGTCCACCAGCAGAACGCCAGCAGCAGCCCCAGTACCAGCAGCCCGATCTCGGTGGCCGGCCCCGGCAGCGAGGCCACCGCATGCGGGGCGTCGCCGACGGCCTCCACCGTCCGCCGGTAGCCGTCGGCCGACCACCCGGCCGACGCCCGAGCCAGCCCCGCCCCGCCACTGCGCGCCGGCGCCAGCCACGCCACCACCCCGGCCCCCGCACCGAGCATGGCCGCGGCGAGGACGGGCCTGGGCCTGGGCCTGGGCCTGGGCCTGGCCGCGGCCCTCGTCGTGCCGGTCTTCCCCGCATTCCTGTCCGTGTACGTCATGGTCCGGACGGTAGAAGCCGAAGAGCCCTTTCCACCCGACCCGAAAGTCAAGCGGGGCCCCTGACGATGGTCGGGGTTGACAGCGCGTCACACAGGCTGGCCCCGTAGTCTGCGCCCATGCCGGACCCCTCTGCGCTCGCCGCCCCCACCCGCTTCGCGGGCGCCCCCGACCGCGTCGCGCTCGTCCTTCCCGGAGTCGGGTACACACCCGCCAGGCCCCTCCTCCACTTCGCCCGCGCGGTGCTCCTCCGGCACGGTTGGACCGTCCAGGAACTGTGGTGGCAACTTCCCGACGGGTTCCGCGAGTTCGAGCCGGAGGAGCGGATCGCCTGGGTCGAGCGGCAGGCGGTCCGGGCCGTCGACGCCGAGCACGGCGCCTGCCGCCTGGTCGTCGGCAAGTCCCTCGGCTCCTTCGCCGCCTCCGTCGCCGCCGACCGGGGCCTCCCGGCGGCCTGGCTGACCCCGGTCCTGACCGTCGACCACGTGGTCCGCGCCCTCCACCGCACCGGGGCGCCGACCCTGCTCGTCGGCGGCGCCGCCGACAGGCTGTGGAGCCGCCCGACCGCCGACGCGACCGGCCACGAGGTCCTCGAACTGCCCGCCGCCGACCACGGCCTCGAACTGCCCGACGACCCCGTGGGCTCGATCGACGCCCTGCGGCAGGTCACCTCCCGGCTGGACCGCTTCGTCGCGGCCCTGGGCGCGGGACGGTAGCCCGCCTTCGGCGCGGCCGGTCCAGGAGCTTCCGGGAGCCCCGGTGCGGCCGGTGCTCCCCGAAGCCCGCGCATCGGGAGCCGGTCGGCCGACCCCCACCACACCGCCTTCGATGACGGCACCCCGATCGTCCTGACCCACGGCCGCACCGTCGACCACCGGGTGGGAACAGGTGCTGGGCTCGGCGCTGCTGGTACCGGCGGGGCCCCGGTCGCCGTCGCGAGGTGTTCCGGTACGTCATGGCCCGTCGCACGGAGGCGAGTCGGGAGCTCTTCGCGCGGTGCGTCCGGCCGGGCTGGGAGGCGCACGACCGGGCGGCCGCCGCCGAGCTCGAAGCCGACTTCCTGCTGCCGCACCGGCCCGAGCACCGGGATCCGCAGCACCGCGGCCACCACCTGCTGGTCACCACCCGCCAGGACGCCCTGGTCGGCTGGCGCGATCAGCTCGCCCTGCTCGACCACCACCCGCGGATGGCCGCCGCCGTCCTCGACGGTGTCGGCCACAACCCCCAAGTCGAGGCCGCCGACGCCGAGCAGGAACTGCACGACGCCGAGGCGGCCCGGGAGCGGGCTCAGGGTGAGGCCGATCGGGCAGGGGCCGCGCTCGCCCGGGCGCGAGAGCGCGACGAACGCGCAGGGTGCGCTCGCGCGGGCCGGCGAGCGGGTGCGCACGGCCGGGTCCGCCGTCGGCGCGGCCGGCCGCGAGGCCGCGTCGGCGGGCGAGGCCGTGCGGGAGGCGGCTGAGCGGCTGCACCGCTTCGAGGGGTAGAACGGCGCCGGCGCGCGGTCCGGCTGACGCGGACGGTGCGCTGGCCGGGGACCGGTTCGGGTGTGCGAGGCCGCCCAGATGCCCGGTAGGGCGCCGTGTCGCCTCCGAACGGGGCCCAGCGGAGCGGCGGTGTCCGGCGGCCCAACACCGCATGCGCGTCGGCGGGGCGGCGGGGAGGCTGGCGATGTCCGTCCGGTGTTCGCCGAGCGGGCGATTCCCGGCGTTCGAAGGAGACCGCCATGGCCAGGCCCATGTGGACCGGGGTGCTCACGTTCGGCCTGGTCACCGTGCCCGTCGCCCTGTACACCGCGACGTCCTCGCACGACGTACGCTTCCACCAGCTGGAGCGCGGTACCTCGGACCGGGTGCGCAACAAACGGGTCAACGAGCGCACCGGCAAGGAGGTCGAGTTCTCGGACATCGTGAAGGGCTTCGAGGTCACCGAGGGCGAGTACGTCGTCGTCGAGCCGGACGAGCTGGAACAGATCTCCCCCGGCCGCTCCCGCACCATCGACATCGCCGGCTTCGTCGACCTCGCCGACGTCGACCCGATCTACTTCGACCGCACCTACTACCTCGGCCCCCGCGGCCGGGAGTACCAGAAGGTCTACGCCCTCCTCGTCGAGGCCCTGAAGCACGCCGGCAAGGCCGGCCTGGCCATGTTCGCGATGCGCGGCAAGGAGTACCTCACCGCCGTCCGCTCCGAGAACGGCCTCCTGGAGCTCCACACGATGCACTTCGCCGACGAGGTCCGCGACCCCCGTACGGAAGTCGACAACCTGCCGGAGAAGGCCAAGCCGACCGCGCAGGAGGTCAAGACGGCCGAGCAGCTCATCGGCATGCTCTCCATCGAGTGGAAGCCCGACGAGTGGCACGACACCTACGAGGACCAGGTCAGGAAGCTCGTCGAGGACAGCTTGCCGGCCGCGAGATCGCCCTCTCCGCAGGGCCCGCCCCCGAGGCCACCAACGTCGTCGACCTCATGGACGCCCTGCGCCGCAGCCTCGACAGCGCACGCAAGAACGAAGGCGACGGGCCGGCGGAGAAGAAGCCCGCCCGCCAGGCCCGGGCCTCGTCAGCCGCCGGCACTCCCAAGCCGACCGGCGGCAAGAAGAGCACCAGCGCCCGCTCCACCTCCGACAAGACCGCGGCTAAGCGCACCAGCGCCACCGGCAAGCGGCAGCTGTCCCAGCTCACCAAAGCCGAGCTCTACCAGCGCGCCACCGACCTCGACATCCCCCACCGCTCCACCATGACCCGCGACGAGCTCCAGCACGCCCTCGAACAGACCGGACGCCGCCACCGGGCCGCGTCGTAGCCCGCAGGAGCAGGACACGACGTTCCGCGCCCTGCTCCTGCGGGCTACACGGTTACGGGGGCCTCGGTCGAGCTCAGGCGTGGCCGGGCGAGGGCGCCGGGAGGGCTGGCGAACAGCAGTAGCCCGCCGTCGGCGGATTCGGCGGCTAGAGCGGCGGCAGGAGTCCTCGCGTCATGGCGAAGGCGGAGGTGGCTGCGACGAGCAAGGCGTTGACACGGCCGATCACCCGGTCGATACGCGCCGGGTCGTTGGTCGCGACGGCCTCCTCGAGGTCGTCCGCGTGGCCGCGGGCGGCGAGCGCCTCGATTTCCTGGGCAGTGGCTGCGTCCTCACGGAGCGCCCCCACCAGGGTGGGAAAGTCGAACGGTCGGGGGGCCGCGTGGTTTCCGGCGCCCACCTGGACGGTCGCGCCTTCACTGTGGACGTTGACCCCGAAGACCGTAGAACCGTGGGTGGCGTGGATGTTGATGCCTTGCGGGTCGCTCATGAGATCCCTTCCGTACAAGTCGGCGCCCAGGGGCGTGGGCGCGTAGTACTGACGGGAGCTCGGGTGACCGATCACCAGCCCCCGGTTGAGCAGTTCGCGTGTGACCAGGCGAACGTCCGCCTCGTTCCAGCCGCGGGCGGCGAAGTAGTCCCCGAGAGAGACGTGCCGCTGGGGACCGGTGCGTGCGCAGATGACGGAGAACAGCTCACGTGCCCGTGCGGGCACATGCTCCGGAACAACCGAAGGAGCGGGAAGGCCGGCAAGGTAGCGGCGATGGTTCCAGGAACGGTAGGCCCGCCAAGGCCGACCCAGAAGGCGCCTGAGGCCCCGTAATCCGCCCAGGCACAACCAGGCCAGCACGAGGAGCACCGCAGAAGCTGCCACAGTGAACGACACGTTGCCCCCCAACCCAACGCCGGCCAACGGTTCACCAGGCGCCGCCTGCGCGCCACCGTACTTCATCCGGCAATCGATCCGACATGGTTCGACCGCATGCACGGCCGAGGCATCCATCCGGCCGGGCCGACCTCGGGCGAACTCTCGACTGGTTGATCTGCGCCCGGACCTGCACCGGCATCGGCCCCTCCTTGGTCCGGGGCATGCAAAGAGGGCCCGCCTCCCCGGTGTACGGGGAGGCGGACCCTCGCAAGGTCTCGTGCTCCGCCCTCGCAAACTGCGGTTCACCGCCACCGCGCTGACCAGGGAGTGGTTCTAAACGATCACCCGCAAAACCATGGCGCTCCGTCACACCCGTCGAACAGTGTGACGATCTGGTTCCGGACAGTGATGCCTTGGATCGGGTCACCTTCGCCCGAGCACCCACCACCCCGTCGGCCGGCCGCCACTCTTGACCCGGCACGGTCAGCGCCGTGCCACATCGAAAAGGGGGAGGCAGATGATGGGCACCACCCGGCAGGTCGAGCTCCTACGGACCGAAGTCGGGCAGATCCTGCGCGAAGGCCTCAAGGAGCTGCGCACCGACAACGCGGCCCTGCGGGCCGACCACACCGCACTGCGCACCGAGCTCACAGCCGCCGTCACCGGGGAGCTACAGGACGTCCGCGACGAGCTGCGCCGCGCTGTGGGCCGCGACCGCAAGGAGCTGCTCGAGGCCCGCCAGGAGATTCGGGACCTGCGCCGGCAACTGGACGACGCCCGCGCCGGGCGGTCGGCGCAGCGGGCCGCCGACCCCGGCCGGGACCCGGATCCGCCGCCGTTCTTCCACGGGAGCAGTACACCCGCCGTTCCCGCCGGCCCTGGCCCGTTGCCCGGACGCGACAGTGCCTGGAACGGCCAGGAGCCGGCCGCGACCGCCACCGACGGGCAGGCCGTCACTGCGGCCGGCCAGCCGACCTTCACCGACCGCACCGTCCAGCCGACCTTGCCCATGAAGGAGACCACCGTGCCCGACCAGATCGCCGACGAGCCGAGCAACGAGCCGGTCGGCCCCACGTCCGAGGCGGGCATGGTCGCCGAACTCACCGCGGCCGTCGGCGACCTGCTGCCCGCTACCGAGGCAACCACCGCCCGCCCGGCCTCCACCACGGCGCCTGCGCCGGACACCCTGATCGGCACAAGCCGCCTGGAGGCCGACCTCTTCCACACCCTGACCAGCGCGGCGTGCGTGGGCTCCGCCGAACTGGTCTGCCACCCCCACGCCTGGCAGTTCATCGGCTCCCGCGCCGCGGCCGCCAGCCCGCACTTCCAGTTCCCCGCCGGCATCACCCAGGAGAAGACCGACATGGTCGTCGTCCTGCTGCCCGGCCCCAGCCTCATGGCCGTCATCAAGGCCCTCTACAGCGCCTACTGGCTCGCCGGCAGCGACCTGGCCCGTATCGAAGACCGCGCCCTGGCCCTGGCCTATTACACCGCCATCGCCCACGAGGTCCGCAAAACCCAGCCGGTCACCGCTACCACCGAAACCCCCGAACCCGACCGGCCCCGACTCCGCATCATCATCGACCAGCGCCCCACCTGAACACCTGAGCCGCGCACCAGACCAGCCCCAGCCGGGCTCCCCACACCAACCACCGACACCCGGCTGACATCCAAGGGGGTGGCGTCACCGGTGACGCCACCCCCTTGGATGTCACCGGTGACGCCCGCTACCCCTGGGCCCCGAACTCCAGGACCGTCCCTGCGCTCGCCTTGCCGAGCGGTCGCAGGCCTGCAGGAGGGCGCGCACCTCGGCGACGAGGTTTCCGGGACGGAGGGTTCTCCATCCGCCGCCGACCGTTCTTCTCCGCGACGGCGAAGGCCGGGCCCGTCGGGGATTCGACGGGCCCGGCCGTGGCCGTGCCGGCCGCCTGCCGGGCCCGGTACGGGGCCAGGGCGAGGGCGTCCTCCAGGTCGGCCAGCTCCTGGGGGCTGATGAGGACCGCGGCGGGCTGGCCATGGTCGGTGATGGTGATGCGCTCGCGGGCGTGGGAGGCACGCCGCACCAGCGTCCCGAGGCAGGCCCGGGCTTCCGTGATCGGCAAGGTGTCACGGGCGGGCCCCGGACGCCCACCAACCCCGGAACCGCCCGGCGGAGTGCGCCTCCCGACGAGAACCGGAACCACGCCCCTTTCCCGCAGCACCGCTGCGCGCCAGCGTGCTCACGGCGTCCGGGGACTACGCCGCCGGACGCCGTGGGAGGCGTCGCCGTCGCATCGCCCGGCGTGTCGCCGTCGGTGCTAGCCCCACTCCCACGCTCAGGACGACCGTCGCCGCGGCCAGCAGGGTGGACCGCCAGGGCCAGGGCGCGCCCGTCAGTTCCAGATGGGCCGAGGGGTACTCGGAGAACTTCGCGGTGGCCAGCGCCGTACGGCGGTCGCTGTGCTCGGCGAGGTCCCGCAGGACGGGATCGAAGCCGAACTCCCCGGACCGCCTTCCCCCGCCGGGCAGTTCGGCGGTGAGCCCGTTGCGGCGGGCCCAGCCGCTCAGCACGGTGCCGAGGCCGGAGGCGTCCCTGACGCCGGGCACCACGAAGCGGTCCGCGCCGTGGGCGTCCCCCGTCGCCGGCCGGGTGACGAGGACCAGACCGTGGCGGGTGGTGACGGTGTCGCCGGCGCCGATCACTACCGTCCGGGTGGCGAAGGAGACTCCGCCGTACCCTTCGACGGCCGCGGCCGCGTCGATCTCCTCGACCCCGTCGACCAGGCCGATGGCCGTGGTGGGTCGCAGCCACGGGAACGCGGCGTTGAGGGCGTACGGCAGGTCGCCGAGGGTGAGGTGGTTGGCCGGTATCGCGGTCGGTCCGTCCGGAGTCCAGCCGGGGTAGGACAGCCCGGTGCCGATACGGGTCGCTTCCGTCTCGCCGGCCAGCTCCTCGACCACCCGCAGGGCGCCCACGGTGCCGGAGGTGACGCCCGCGGTGGTGGTCACCCGCCCGTCCTCGACGTAGCGCTGCCCGCGCTTCCAGTTGACCTTCGGATAACTGCGTTCCAGGGAGCCGATGTTGGACCAGAACGACGTGGCGTCGCGGCCGTCGAGCAGACCGGAGGCGGCCAGCAGCTCGGAGCCCGCGCACACCCCGAGGATCCAGGCGCCCTTGCGGTGGCGTTCGACGATCCACCGGCGCAGGCCCTCCTCGCCCGCGCCGGTGGGGTCGGTCACCGCGGGCACGACCACCACGTCGGGTTCCGGAAGGGTGCCGTCCGCCACCTCGGCCAGCGTGTGGTCGGGCAGCAAATGAGCGCCGCCGGACAGCGGGCTGACACGGCGTTCGGCGGCCACCGTGTAGACGAACATCTCCCGCGACTCGGCGAACACCTGGTAGGGCGCGAGTACGTCGGTGGCCACCGAGCCCGCGTTGCCGACCGCGACCGCCACCGTGATCCGGCCGGGTGGCACCGGCCGGGCGGCCGGCCACGCCCTGGCACCGGATCCGCGGGGGGCGGCGGCGAAGCTGTCGGCCATCGACGCGCTCACCCCCGCGAAGGCGATCCCCGCGAAGGACGCCGCAGACAGCGCCGTGGCCAGCAGTACCCAGCCGATACGGCGCAGGGCCCGGTGCCCCTTGCGCGCCTCGGAACCAGAACCCACCTCGGAACTCACTTCGGACAACACATACCTCGACAATCCGGGCACCGATCGGCAGCGTGGTGCCGCCGGCCCTCGTGGAAACGACTTCATGGAAACGGGGAAACCCGTGGAAACGCGAAAGCGGAAGAGGCCGGGGGAGGGAGGGCGACGGCCCTCACGCAGGGCCGGGTCCGTCAGGCGGTCGGCCGCAGCGGTGCGCGCAGCCGCGAGGGAGGGGCTCCGAAGGCGTCGGCGACCACCCGGCGCAGCTGCCGCGCGTCGCGGAAGCCGCAGCGGGCCGCGACCGCCTCCACCGTCAGATCGGTACCGGACAGCAGGGAGCGGGCCCGCTCCAGCCGCAGTTGCCGCTGGTAGGCGAACGGGGTGATGCCGGTGACCGCGGTGAAGGCCCGCGTCAGACCGCGCGGGGACAGCCCGGCGAGGCCGGCGAGTTCCCGCAGGGTGAAGGCGGCGTCCAGGTGCTGGGCCAGGTGGTCCTGCACCCGGTGCACCGCGGGCTGGACGTGGTCGCGGTGCAGCAGGAACGGACTGATCTGCGTCGCGTCCCCGTCCCGCCGCAGGTACAGCACCAGTTCGCGGGCGACCCGCGCGGCCAGTTCCGGGCCGCGGTCCCGCTCGACCAGGGACAGCGCGAGGTCGATCCCCGACGAGATCCCCGCACTGGTGCTGATCCGCCCGTCGTGCACGTAGAGCGCGGCCTCGCGGACCCGGGCCCGCGGGTACCGCTCGCGCATCGCCGAGGTGAGCGACCAGTGGGTCGTGCACGCCCTGCCGTCCAGCAGTCCCGCTTCCCCCAGGACGGCGGCACCGCTGCACACCGACGCCACCCGGGCACCCGCGTCGTAGGCCTCGCGGACCCAGCGCACCACGGCGGGCTCGACCAGCCGGTCGGATCCGGTCAACCGGGGCCCCGGTACGAGCACCAGATCGCCGGCCGTCGGCCGGGTCGTCGGCAGCGGTGCCAGACCGGCCAGCCGCAGGCCCTGGGCGGACCGCAGACCGTCTGCCTCGCCGACGTACTCCAGCCGGTAGCCGCCGCCGAAATGCGCCGCGGCGTCGAACACCTGCACAGGACCACCGAGGTCCAGCAGGTTCACCTCGGGCAGCACCAGGACCAGGACTCGCCCGGTGCACCCGTTCGTCTCGTCGCTCACCCCGCCACGGTAGGCCGGCCCGGGTCGCCCGCACGAGGTCTCCCGGGGGCTGGTATCGGACGGATTCGGCACTCGGAGGCACCGGCGCGACCCCAGATGCGGTTGCAGTGCTGTCCTGCGGAGATGCTGGCGGCCCATGGAACAATCCCCTCAGCCACGATCTCAGGGGGTGACGCGATTCCATCGCTTGAGCGGCTCGCAGATGTCCTGGGCCTGGTCCGTTCGCGCTCGACGATCCGGATGCTCTCGAGCCCATGGTGAGCAGCGTCGACCTCAGTTGGCCATATGGAGGTCGGCCGGTCGACCCACGGATCGACCGGCCGTCATGACAACTGGTTGCTCCGGCGCCGAGTCCGACCGGACGGTGAGCACCAACCAGGCAGTCATCGGACCAGGATCAGGCCGCAGCTGTAGGCGCGGGCATGGCCGAAGCCGTGGGTGAGGGCGGCCGTGAGTGCTTGTGGGTCCGTGACGGTCAGGGTGCCGCGGATCTCGGCCCGGCTGATGAGCAGGCCCCGGTGGGGGCCGTGGCTGGAGACCTTCGGCAGGATGCGGAGGGCGAGTCGTTCTATGTCCGAGTCGACGCCGAGCCGGACGACGCCGTCCGGGGCCACCGCGGGTTCGCCGGCCGGCTGGAGGCGGCGGGCGAACCATGCCTTCACGTGTTCCGGGCGGGTGTGCGGCACCCGCACGCCCCTTCCACTGCCGCGTCCGGGTGTGGGAGACCCGGACGGCCGGCTGCTGACCGGGTTGACGACCGTGCGGAAGTCGAGCCGCTCCCCGGTGCGGAAGGTGCGGTCCACCACCAGGCTGTGCGGCGGTTCGACCAGCGCCGCCCGGGGCAGGCCGCTCCAGTCGCCGGGGACGGCGGACTGGACGACCAGGGAGAGTCGGGCGGTGCTCAGGTCGACGGTCCAGCTGGAGAGCACCTTCATCTGGGCGCGGGCGTCCCGGCTTCCGTCGTCGACCCAGCCGCGGAAGCCGCTCATGACGATCCGGTGCATGTCCTGGGCGTCGATCAGCGACTTGGCGGTGAAGGGGTGCCTGGCGTCCAGGGTGATCAGGGTGTGCGTGGCGACGAATCTGGCTGCCGCGCTGGCGGGGAGGGGCTCGGTGGTGCGGGGGGTGTTCACGGGATGATGTCCCATTCGGTGGCGTGCGGGGCGATGGTGATGCGATGCCGGGACTCCCAGCGCTGCCGGTGGACGGGGCCGCTCGCCAGGAACCGTTCGGGCTGGTCGCGGACCGGCCCGACGCCCGGCAGCGGGTGCGGGCTCTCGATCCAGGCCCACCGGGTCCGGGCGACGTTCGGCGGCGCTTGCCCGTCGTCGGCCGCCGGGAGCAACGCCCGGGTTTCGAAGACCTCCGAGAGGGTGCCCGGGGCGAGGCCGACGAAGAGGTCGCCCGAGGGTGGGCAGGATTTGCGGCCCAGCCAGAGCAGGTGCTTCGGGTGCTCCAGTGCGTGGGCGATCCGTTCGAGCAGTGCCCGGTCGGAGTGCTGGAGGCCGACGAGGAAGGCCGCGTCGGACAGGTACCAGCGCTCGGTGATCATGGCGTGGCGGCTCACGTCACCTGCGACCAGCGCCCCGGAACCGGCGTCCGCCGCGATCCGCTTCGGCGCGCCGTACCAGGATGCCAGCGCGTGGCTGCCGAAGGATGCGGTCGTACCCTCCCTCTGCTCCCCGAGCACCTCGACGGCCGCGGCCCGGCGGTGGTCGGTCACGAGGTCGCGGGGGCGGACGGGATACCTTCCGCCCCCGACGGTGTGGTAGTCCCGCATGGGCGTTCCGGGGCGGTCGGCGCGGACGCCGAAGAGGACGGACGCGAGTTCGTCGAGCGGATCCTCCCGGTCGAGGCCGAGGGCTGCCGCACAGAGGCCGATGACTCCGGACTTGGTGGGCCGGGTGTGGGTGTCGCGCTGCGCGAACCGGCCTTTGATGCCCCAGGACTGCAGCGGCCCGGCCAACCTGATGAGCAGAACGTGCTGCGGTGCATCAGTGGTCGCGGTGGAACCGGTCGTCACGGTGGGAGCGGTCGTCGCAGGGGCGTCGGTCACGGCGTGAGGTCCTCGATGGAGTCCACGACATCCACGGCCCCGGCGAGGTCGACCGTCTCCAGGAGGTCCTCGATCTCCGGGGCGTAGGTGAGGACGCGCGCGGACCGCAGGTCGTCGCGGCGCTTGCTGACAAAGAGGTGGTGCCGCATCAGACGGCGGACGGCCGCCTGGCCGGCCGGGCCCTCGCCGCCGCTGCTCTCGGGGTTCTCGTCCACCGGGTTCTGGAAGGCGGCGGCGTAGTTGTACGGGCGCTCGCCCTCGAAGGCGAGCACGAGTGCCGGCAGCGAGCCGGTGGAGGCGGTGGAGTTCTTCTTCGCCTCCGGGACGGCCTCGACGAAGGCGTTGACGAACTCCGCCTCGGCGGCGGGCGCCGCTTCCTCTGCCTCCTCCGCGTCCATTCCGGCCTGCTGGAGGTTGGCGCGGAGCTGTCGGCGGTCCAGGACGGCGTGCCGGTAGAAGGTCCCGGAGATCAACGACTGGTAACCGGTCATGCCCGCGCCCGCGTCGTCCGCCGTGTCGAGGAAGCTGAGGGCGTTGCGCTTGCGGTCGAGCTTCGCGTCGTCGGCCGCCGCGTAGAAGTCCTCGATCTGCTCCGCGGCGTGCACCGTGAAGGCATGGCTGGTCTGCACCGCCCCGTCGACGTTGGGCGAGTCGGCGATTTCGGCGAGGAAGCGCCCGTAGAGGGCGATGTCCACGGCGTCACGGGGCGCGATGGCGAGCAGGACGGCGTTGCGCGTGCTCTTGGGGAGCGGGGGGAGGCTCGTGCTGCCGGACTCCGTGGCTGCCTGCGCGTCGTCGTTCTCCTGCTCCTCGCCGTTCTTCGCCGCTCCGCGGCGGGGTTTCTTCGCGGTCTTCTGCTGGCCGGCGAGGTAGCTGTCGCGCCACGGCCGGAGCTCGTCGGCGCTCTCGGCGATGTGCCGGGCGATCCTGGTGCCCGCGTCGGCGGGCGCGAAGATCAGCACCTTGGTCAGGTTGGCCACCGTCTTCTTGGCCGGGTCGCCGAACTTCAGGCCGCTCGCCTCGATCACGGCGCGGGCCGTGATCAGGGCCTCCTCCTTCTCCCAGCCGTGCTCGGAGGACAGTTCGGCCGCCGTGAGCAGTGCCCACTCCCTTGTCCGGGTACCCATGCTCCGGCCCTTGAGAGCGCCGATGCCGGCGTTGGCGCGGTTGCGGGCGTAGACCCGCTCCGCGCGCCGCCGGGCCTGGCTGGTGATCATGTGCCGTTCGAACCCGCCGTACACGAGGGACTTGGGCTGACCGTTCTCGTCCCTGACCGGGAGGACGGCGACGAGCGTCTCCAGGAGGTGGAGCGAGAGGAACGGGCTTTGGGAGTCTGCGGTCACGCGGTCGTGTCCTTATGGTCGGTCGGGATCGTGTACGTGTCGTGCTCGGCCTACTGGTTCTGCCGGTCCTGCCGGGTCTACCGGCTCTGCCGCGTGCCGTCGGCCGTCCGGCCCCGGTGGACCGGGGCGTGGAAGTCGACCGACCACTGGTAGGCGATGCGCGCCTGGCGGTCGTTCCAGAGGATCAGGTCATCGGTGAGCTGCGTCCAGGACGGTGGGAGCTGGTCGCAGGACCGCAGCCGGACGATCGTGTGCTGCAGGTGCCGCCACGGCACCCTCCGGCTGACGACCACCCGGTCCACGAGCCGCTGCGCGCCCGGGTCGCCCGGTCCCCGCCCCACGCTGTCACCGATGCGCGCGGCCGCCGTACCGAGACTTCCGTAGCCGTAGGCCGGCGTCGAACGGCCCTGGTGGTAGAGCGCGAAGAGGAAGGCCATCCGCTCGAACAGATCGCGGTGGTTCTCACCGCCGTACCAGCCGGCCCGGATGTGCGCGTTCGTCCGGCCCCTGGCACGGCGCAGGTTGGCCAGAGTGCCGTACTCGCGGTTGCGCACCAGGGTGGTGAGCCAGGCCACCAGTGCGGTGCTGTCGTGCGGGAAAGCGTCCTCGACGGGGTACCCGTCTCGAGGACTGTCCTCAGTCATGGGCGGTCTCCCCCCGGAATTCGGCCGGGGCCTTCGTCGGATGGCTGATGTCGTCCTCGAAACGCTTCAGGGCAGCGGCCCTGGCCTGGAAGCCCCGCTCGTTGGGCGGGAGGGTGTCGAGGCGGTAGACGAGGTGGGTGCGGGCCACGTCGGTGAGGGTCTGCGTGTACTCCAGGAGCAGGGCCGCGACCGGGTCTCCCGGGTTGTCGTACCCCTCGTCGATCACTGCCTCCAGCAACTGGTCGAAGGGCTTGGCAGCCTCGGGCCAGAACATCCACCGCGCGTCGAACCGGGACATGTGGCGGGCCTCGTCGGCCGGCCGCGCCGCTGAGTGGACCTTCTCCGAGGCGAGGATCGCCGCCCGTTTGAGACTCCACGCCAGGTACTCGGCGATGCGTGAGCCCCGCCGGGACGCACGGTAGAGCTGCGCCTCCATCGCCGGGGCGTAGGGGAAGTAGCCGTCCGTCCAGGAGACCGGCAGCGTCTTGTTGGAGACGAGGCCGACAGCCCACAGGTGGTAGGGCGCGCCCTGGGAGTCCCGCTTGCGCGGCAGCGAGCGCAGTCGTGCGTACAGGCCGGGCTGCGCGTCCTTCACCGCGCTGTACAGGGCGTGTGCTTCCTGCCAGAGAGCACGCGTGGGCGACGGCCACAGGGGCTTGAGCTCTCCCCCGGTGGTCCGGCTGAACACGGCGTCCTGCATGTGCTTTCCCGGATCGAGTTCGAGGACCTCGCCGGCTCCGATCAGCACGCGGTCGACGACGATCCCACCGTCCGCATCGCGCTTCGGTCGCAGCAGGACGGAGCGGCCGAGGGCGCTGTGCAGGTCGGCGGGGCTCTCCGGCACTCGGGGGCGGGCCCGCACGGCGAAGTTCCGGCGGTTGACGGAACCACTGGTCCAGGAGGTGTTGAGCCGGCCCGGTTCTCCTTCTGGCGGATAGAGGTTGAGCCGCAGGGTCTCGCCGAACGTACGGCCGAGGGGGACGACCCGGATCCGTCCCTGCAACCGCCCGGTGGACAAGTTGGTGACGGTAGGCCCGAGGATCCGGCCGGTGATCCTCGCCCTGCCGTATGTGCCGTACACGTGCTGGGCGAGCATGGCCCGGAACGCGTCCGCTGCCGGCAGCGGCTCGCCGTCCTCGAGGTGGTGGTGGTCGAAGAACTGGTTGTAGTCACCGGCCCGCTCGATGACCAACTGTGCTGTCCCCGTGCCGCTCTCTTCGAAGGAGGAGGCCAGAAGGGAGTTCTGACCGAGAGGCGTATCGGGGTGGAACAGGTCCCAGTGCTGGTCCGGCTCAGCAACCAGCCACTCGGCCGCGGAGCGGAGGCTGCGTTCGTCACGGATCCACTCCCGCCACTCCTCGGGCGTGTTCGGACACGCACCGGAAGCGAAGCAGATGGCCATGACGAACTCGATGACAGCAACAGTCTCGCCCGGCGTCGGACAGTCGATCGTCGTCAAATAATCTGCTCGATCGAGGAGTTCACACAAGGAGAGCGCAACCCTGGCACCTTCGGGCGTCACGGAGGGAATGCACGGCTCTCGCCGCGGGTCCCAGCTGAGGCGCTGCTCGACTGCGGCCGGAGGGTGCGTTGGCGGCAAGGCTCTGCCCATCACTTCATATGATCGCCGTTTTCTGGCAAGGGAGTTGTCACTCCCGCGCAGAGCCCGACGCTAACACCCGGGATCGGATCGTGTGGCTCGATCGACCGGATTGCCCCGCCATCCCGGTCCGGGATGGCGGGGCACCGGACAGCCCCCACAGATGCAGAGGAAATGGCACTTGGCACCGCGCCGGGCGCGCGCAGTGGGCAGCGGGCGCCCCTCCGCGCGCTCCGGGCGCCCGCTCACCTGGTCTGGCGGCGCCTGGCGAGAATGACCAGAGTGGAGCGGGCGTCGCGGCGGCGGTCCGGGGTCCGAGCCAGGACCGAGGCGAGGGCCACGATCGCGAGGACGACCCCGTACAGCAGGCCGGCTGCGGCGGCCAGCACGGCGGCCGCGGTTGCGTCCTGGGTCAGCATGGAAAGCACGCTCATGGGGAGATCCTTCTGTCGGGGGCCGTCTGTGGCCCGCGGTCGATGGGCCGAGCTTCTGACGGCGTGCCGGTGCGCCTCCACGTCCGGACGGGGTTTCCGCTGGTCAGGGGCCCTTTATTCACCAGCGCGGGAGCAGAAATGGTCAGTAGTACGGCGCCCGGGGCGGCACGTAGGCGCCTCGGTGCGATGCTGCAGGAGTTGATCGAGGCCCGCGGCATCAGTAGGCGGGCCGCCGCGCAACTCGTCCCGGACGGCGCGTTGCAGGAGTCGGTCCTCCGGCGCTGGTGCCGCGGTGAGGCCGCTCCTCACGCGACAGACTTGTTCTGGGGCCTGATCGAGCACCTGCAGGACCCGGACGGCCAGCACCTCCAGCCGCGCGACGAGTGGGAAGCGGCTCTCCGTGCTGCCCAAGGGGAGACTGCCAGGGGCCGGCACGAGTGGAGAGCCGACTCGGAGAAGCGCGGCAGGAAGCGCGAGCGCGCCGCTATGGACGCCTTCGTCCGCGATCGGAGTCCGCAGGCGGCCTCGTATCTGTGGTGGCACGCGCAGCTTCCCGTGGGAAAGACAGCGCTGCTCACCGACTACACGAGGCAGCCACCGAAGGACGCCGACCTCTTGTTCTGTGTCCTGTCCGAGGAGCACGGGAGGAACACCCGTACCGGATTCCTCGCCGCCCTGCGCCGACAGCTCCAGGTGCCCGCGCCCCGGAGGAAGTCGTCCGACGAGGCGGAGTTCACTCGCCTGCTCACCAAGGCCGCGAGTCATAGTCGAAAGCAGAAGCGGCAGCTCCTCCTTGTGGTCGACGGCTTGGACGAAGACCGCGCCTGGCCTACGGCTGGGGCAACTGGTGGAACCGGGGTGTCGAGCATCGCCGCACTTCTCCCGGCCATTCCCCCTGCGAACGTCCGTGTCATCGTTTCCAGTCGGCGGAGCGGGCCGCTGCCCGCCGACGTCCCCGAAGGGCATCCGCTGCGCGGGCGCGAGTGCCTTCGCCCGCTTACCGCCGGCGACTGGTCGGAGGATGTCGAGCAGGCAGGCTTCGCGGACCTGGAGCGGCTGCGTACAACCGACCTGGGCCGGGCCGTCACCGACCTGCTCGCCATCACGGACGACGGGAGCGGCTTGCGCGCGGCCGACCTTGCGGAGCTGACCGGGGCCTCCGTCGAGGACGTGACCGGCCTGCTGCACAGCAGGGAGCAGCGCTGCATCGTCACGAACGAGGAATCGGCCGGGGCCCACCTGCTGAGCCACCCCGACATGCCGCACGCCATCCGGCGGGAGTGGGACCAGGCCACCGTAGAGCGCTGCACTCGTCGGCTGCACGCGTGGGCGGAGCGCTGGCGTGAGGCCGGCTGGCCCGAGGGCTCTCCGACGTATCTGCTGACCGAGTATCCGCAGATTCTGGACACGGTCGGTGAGCGCGGACGGTTCCTGCTCGACCCGCTGCGATTGCTGCGGGTGGAGGACGCGCTGGGCCCTCAGGTCATGCTCGACCAACTACGTCGTCTCAAATCCGAGCTCAAGGCGGTCGAGGTATCGGACCCTGAACAGCAGGAGGCCGGGACCGCCGTCCGGCTGGCCGCGGCGCTGGACCTCGTGCAGCGCCGGGTCGGACCGGTCCCGCCTCGGGCTCCGGTGCTTCTCGTACGGTTGGGGGACGTCGCCCGCGCCTGCAGTGTGGCCCGCTCGGAGCCGGAACTCGTGGTGCGGGCCGCCCGGCTGGCCGAAGTCGCCGTCGAAGCGGCACGCGCCTGGCACCCCGATGCCACGGCGATCGCGCGAGAGGCAGCCGACTGCATGGTCCGGGCGGGCCGGTTCACTCCGCGGGCCGGTGGCTTCTTCGAGGACGCCTGTGCGGAAGTGGCCGAGGCAGCGCGCGCGTTGGACACGATCGGCAGGAGGGATGAGGCAAAGACGCTGTTCCGAGCCGTGGTGCTCAGCGACGCGGCCGACATGGACGCGCTCGCCGACGGATCGGTCCTCCTCTCCGCAGGCGGCTGCGAACGCTTCGTGGAAGCCCTGGAAGAGCACGCGGAGGAGCTGAGCGAGGCCAACCCTCGGGCCCAGGCCATGGCTGTGGACATCTGGGCGACCATCGCCCGCGCCTCCAGCTCACGCAACGTCGCGAACCTGAACCGCATCGAAGAGCTCTGTGAGGCCATCGACCTGTCCGACGGGCTGATCGTGGTGGACGTTCTCGCAATCGCGGCCCAGGCCTTGGCGACCATGGGCCGCCGGTCGAAGGCCTGGGACGTGCTCAAGACCGCGCGGGACCGACTGCACACTGCCCTGGTCAGGCTGGACTCGCCAGCCGAGCGGGCCCACCGGGGACGCGAGTTCTCCGGCACGATGGACCGTATGGTCCGCGCCGAGACCGCGGCCGGCACCGGCCTCACACCTCACCTGGACGCCAAGCTGCTGGTGACCGCCCTTGGCCAGGGGGTTCGCACCGGCGTTCTAGGCGACGACCAACTGGAGCGGGCGGAGGCCTTTCTCTCAACAGTCGACGAACAGGTGGCAGCAGAGCACGCCGCCCACCTCGCGGCGAAGAAGGAGGAACGACGGGTCCACCGGGCGAAGGTGGAAGCGAGCGCGAAGGCCTTGAAGGATGAGCGGGAGACCAAACGGAACCTCGCTCAGGCTCCCCCGACCCGAAGTGCACGGCCTCGTGCCCAAGCGAACGAAGAACCCCCGCCGTCCACCCTCCCGGGCCGAAACCCGGCGCTCGGGAACCACGAACCCCTCATCGGTCCGGTCACCCGGCTCCAGTACGCGGAACAGCTGGTGCACGACGGCAACGTCGAGCTCGGGCGCGAGCAGGTGGAGGCCGCTGTCCGCTCCTCGCTCCCCGACACTCCGATCGTTCTGAGCGCCCGCTCGACCGAGGAATTGGTCCGGGCGCTCGGTACGGCCGGTGAGTTCGGACAGGCCGAACAGCTGATCAGCTTCTCGACGGAGCCGGGCGACCGCACTCGTCATCTTGCCGCGCTGTCCATGGGATGCTCTCTCGGCGGTCGCTCGACCGAGGCGGTTGCGTACGCCCACGAGGCCGCCCGGCTGACCCATCGCACTCCGCACTTCGCCGTGCGAGGAGTCGTCGCACAGGCCCTGGCCCATGCAGGGGACGCGGAAGCGGCACTGTTGGTGGCCCGGATGGAGGAGTCGGCGGACGCCAAGGCTTCCTCTTCGGTGCGGGGCAGGCGGGCTCGACGCGCGCTGGTTCTCGTCGCCGCCGGCGTGGCACGGCACGATCCGGAACGGGCCGCTGAACTGATCGGGCCAGCGATCCAGCTGGTACGACGGCGCATCGGCGCCGGCCGCCCGGTCGGCCAACTTCCGGCGCTGGCAGAACTGCTGCTCGCAGTCCCCGATCCGACGCGACCGGATCCGGAGCTCAGCGAAGCGATCCGGCTCGCCTCGAAGTTCGTGAACGGGCCTCGACAGACCTGGGACCGGGAGGAGACGGTGCTCCTGGCCCTGCTGCGGCGACTCGACTATGCACCCGCACCGGGACGCGCCGCAGGTGAACTGGACGAATGGCTGCGCTCCCTACGCCCCGAACGGGCTCCCCACGCCGAACTCGCCCTGCTCAGCGCCCTGGACGGCGGTGCCGCCGATGCCCTGCGCATCGCGAATGCAGCACCGACACCGACGGCGCGTGCCGTTGCGCTGGCTGCTGCCGCCCACGTCCTGGCCGAGGCGCCCGCAGTCCTGCCCGTCGAGGAGCCCCGGGACAGCACTGCTCAGCTCTGCCTCACGCTCGCTCACGCTGGGGGAGGCCGTCACGGCCGCACGGACACAGACAGGGCGGCAGCCCAGGGCCTTCTCCAGGAGCTGCTCGCCGACGGCTGTTGGACCCAGGCGATCCCGTTGCTGCCGCGGCTGGTTCCCGAGTCTCTGCGCCCCCTGAGCGAACTCGTCGCCGCACAAATCAGCAGCCGAAGCATCTGACGAAGGAAGTCACCCAGCGCCGTCGGCGCTGGGCCATCGCTCGCTGCAACGGTGCTTGTCGCGAGAAGCCGTCATGAGCAGGCTGGCCGTGAAGAGTGCGATCATCGCGGGATTCCGGCCCTTGGCCGCTGTGGCAAGGGCGAAGGCCAGGGCGCAGGCCACATCAGTTGGGAAGTGGAGCACAGTCCTCCGGCCCGGCCGTTAACCGTCGGACAGCCCGGACATAGGATCACACAGCAACACGCGGCGAAGGTTGCCGTGTCAGGGAGGTGGCGGTGCAGGAGCAGGCGCATCGGGTCGGCGCGGCCTGGTCGGCGAGCGGGTTGCGGCTCATCGACGGGAAGTACCCCCTGGCGGTGGAGCGGTACGTGCTGCGGCAAGTCGCCCGCCTGGTTCCCGGGGTGACCACGGTGACCCCGCACGCCCGCTACTACGCGCTGCACGCCCTCGTCGCCACCGAGGCCGAGGAACGAGCGCTGGGCAACACCGAAACGCAGGAGCTGCTGCGCCGCTGCGAGGTGGTGCTCGCCGCCGCCTCCCACCTTCACGGGGAGGACCACGGCCTGTACGGCCTCCCGCAGGCTCATGGCGAGGGCCGGCTGCGTGGGCTCTTCACCGCCTCGGCGGTGGAGTTCGCGGCGGCCGTCCGACCCGCCGAAGGCGGCTACACCCGCAGCAAATGGGGCTTCCTGCCGCCGTACCAGACCTCCGAGCGTGAACTCGGCATCCTGACGGCCGTCCGTGGCTCCGCGGGCCGCCCCGCGCCCGGGCCGCGGCTGGACCGCAGCCCCGTCCGGGAAGGCCTCGAACCGGTGCTGGATCTGGCCCGGGGAGAGGAGCTGCGGATGGCCGACGTCGAGCCCTACGTGGAGCAGCTCTGTGTCTGCCGGGGCGGCGCGCAGCCGGACGGGCGGTGGCTGGCGGAGCTGCTGTGCCGAGCGTCCGAGGACGGCTCGGACGAGGTCGCCTCCCGGCGGCGGGAGACCGTCCGGCTGCTCACGCGGGTCCTGGACGGTCACCCGTCGGAGCGTCCAGTGGAGGAGGCAGT
Organism: Kitasatospora sp. NPDC127067; assembly: GCF_042724755.1. Taxonomy (NCBI): domain Bacteria; kingdom Bacillati; phylum Actinomycetota; class Actinomycetes; order Kitasatosporales; family Streptomycetaceae; genus Kitasatospora; species Kitasatospora sp. NPDC127067. Next base: position 31,308 of record NZ_JBHXEM010000058.1, read on the forward strand.
GGGTGAGTTCCTGGCCCTCGATCCCCGGATGAGCGAGGGCGGCGAGCTGGCCGGGTACGTCTGCGCGGCCGACTGGCGCGGGCTGGCGCTGCGGAACTACTCGGTGACGGCCTGGCGCAGGCTCTGGTCCTGGCTGGTCGGGCAGGCCGCGGAGGGCGTCCACCAGGCTGAGTGGGCCGACCGGTTCGCGCGGGCCATGCCGCCGGGCACGGTCGGCGAGTTCTGGGATGCGCTGCCGACCCCGGGAATCGGTGCCACACCGAACTCCGGCACCGCCCGCTTCGGCTCCACCGGGAGCGAGATCCGGCCGGAGAAGGAGTTCGCGGTGCTTGCCCAGGGTGCGCGCTGGGCCGAGGAGCTCACCGGGGACACCGCCCGGGCGTACAACGGACCGCCGAACGAGCACGGCCAGGAGCTCCACCCGCGCTGGTTCGCCGCCTACCTGACGGACCGCCGCAGCCTCCCGCTCGCCGAGTGCGCCCGCGAACTCGCCGTCATCCTGCTGCGCCGCTCCGCCCGGGTCGCGCTGGCCAAGTCCCGGCCCGCGCCCGACGGGCGGCTCAGGCTGCCCACCAAGCTCCAGCAGCGCGACTCCTTCCTCTTCACCCGGGGCCCCGAGGGGACCTCACGGGTGATCCTGCGCCTCAACCGCCTGGCCTACGTGCTGGCCGGCTGCGGCGTTCTGACCGTCGACGCGCAGAGCTGGCGCGTCACCGAGCTCGGGCGGGAACTCTGTGCCTGACGACACGTCCACCGCCGACACGTCCATCGCCTCGCCGCTGGAGCTCATACACGAGGAGGAGGACCATCGCGACTGCCAGGCGAGTGAGCTGCTGCTGCTCAGCTACACCGTCGACCTGCAGCTGCTGGAGAAGTTCGCGCTCGGCCCGGCCAGGGCCGCCGGGGCCCGCGTGACGGTCCTCGGGGACGCCGACCACCTGGTGCTCGACCCGCGCTGGGCGCGCCTGCCCGGCCGCGACTACCTCGCCGGGCCCGCAGCCGCCCCTGCCGCCTTCCACCCGAAGCTCTTCGTCGTGGCCGGGCCCGAGCGGGCCACCGTCGCGATCGGCTCGGGCAACACGACCGTGGCGGGCTGGTGCACCAACCACGAGCTGTGGACGGTGCTGCGCTCGACCGCCCAGGGCACCCCCGCACTCTTCTCAGACCTGGCCGCCTGGCTGCGCGAACTCCCGTGCAGCCCGGTCGCGATGATGCCGCCCCTCGCCACCGCTCTGAACCGCACGGCCGACCTGCTGGACCAGCGCGTCGCGGCCGCCCCGGTGGTCGAGCAGGAGGCCCGGTTCGTCTCCTCGCTGCACCGGCCGATCATCGAGCAGCTGCCGGAGGGGCCGGTGGCGGAGCTGACCGTCTCGGCTCCGTTCCACGACCCCGGGGCCACCGCACTGGCTCGGCTCGTCGCTCACCTGAAGCCGCGCCGGCTGACGGTCTGCTACCAGGAACACGGCACCGAGCTGGACGGACCGGCGGTGAGCGCGCTCCTGCGGCAGCACGGAGGCGAGCTGCGGCGCGAGGCCCGCAGGAGCCCGTTCGACGGCCGGTACCGGCACGGGAAGCTGATCGAGTGGGCCGTCGACGGGCAGCGCTGGGCGCTCACGGGCAGCCCGAACCTCTCCGCCGCCGCCCTGCTGCGCGCGGTGCCGGACGGAGGCAACTGCGAGATCGGCGTGATCGCACCAGCCGATCGGTCGCTCGCACCCCCGGGAGAGCCGGTCGCCCCGGAGGCCGTCGTGCACCTCGCCCCGCCGCGGCGGGCAGCCGACGACGCACCGCCCGCCCGCCTGCCCAGGCTCCTGGGCGCAGTCCGCGACCAGGGCGGCCTGCGCGTCTGGCTGGCCCGGCCCGCCGAGCGGGGTGTCGAGCTGCGGCTCTCCCACTACAGCCGGCCACCCGAGGAATGGACAGCCCTTGGCACTGTGCCGGCCGGAGCCACGGAGCACCGCTTCCCGGTGGACGCCGAGCCGGGCAGCCGGGTGGGCATCCTCGGCAGCCCGGACCGCGTCCCCGTGACGGACGTCGCGCAGACCGTCCAACGGCCGGCGGCCGAGAAGCGCGAACCCGCGCCGCCCCAGCCCGGGAACCTCTTCCGTCACCACGCGCTGCTGGAAGAACTTCTCGACAGTCTGCTCGACGTCCAGCCCGAACCCTCCACCGGCGGCGGCTCCCCGACCCGCTCGGGGGCACCGGTCTCCGCCGGCCCGGGTTCGGGCGAACCGGAGCTCGGACTCCCGCTGACCCTCTTCGCCCTCGGACGGCAGGCCGCCGACGGGCCCCTGGACGCGTCGCCCGAGCCGGACGCGCCGGAGGCCGACCCGGGCGGGCGCTCCTGGTTCGAGGTGTTCACCCCGGAGGAGGAAGCCGGCCTGGAGAGCGACGACGTCGAGACCGAGGAGCAGCCCCCAGCGGACGAATCGACCGAGAACGCCGAGGAAGCCCTCCGGGCCAGCCGACGGAAGATGGCCGCACGGCTCCGGCGGGCGCGGGCGGATCTGCCGCTCGTTCCGAGGCTGCTGCTGGTCCGAGTACTGCTCGACTTCCTGGCCAAGGACGCGTGGCCGGCCAACGACCGGTCCTGGTACAGCACACTGGCCGACGTGACCACCCCGCTGGACCGGCTCGACCCGTACCAGCTCCTGCCGGAGGAGGCCGAATCGGCGGCGTCGCTGGCGGCGCTGGTGCTGGCCGTACTGGAGTACCAGGCCGTCGGCGAGGCCGAGACCGGCCAGTACAAGCGGCTGGCCTCGGCGCTGGCCGAGCTGCTCCTGGCCGCGACGGAGGAGCGGATCGCGGGATACGTCACACCGGAACTGGCAGGGCGGTTCGGCGTCATGGTGGAGCCGGACCACGTCCTGGAACTCGCCAACCAACTCCTCCAGGACCCGGTGGCCAAGGCCGTCCGGGAACTCAGCGACGACCGGACAGGTGTCGTCGCGCAGCAGCACGCCACCAACCTGCTGTCCGTCCGGGGCAATTGGTCCAGCCCCACCAGGGCCGCCCTGGACGCCCTCGGCCGCACCGGCCTGGCAGGCCCGGTCGGTGCCTGGGCTTGCCACGACGATGGCCACTGGTCCTTCGTCGCCTGGCACAAGCCGGACCTGCTCGAGGTCACGTACCGCGGGCAGCTCGTCCGCTGGCGGCACTACCGGCTCTCCCCAGCCACCTCACCCGCCGCACTGGCCCGCAATCCGGCCGATCGCCGACCCTTCGACCGCGGCAACCTACCCCAGCTCAACGAGACCGGAAAGAGCCTCCTCCACTCACTCGATCTCCTTGACCCTTCTCCGCTCCCGAACGCCTGGGCCCCGAAGGCCCGGTCGAGTGGTTCCGAAGTCGGTCGGTGGTCGTAGGCGCTCAGCGGCCGGGCGACGGCCTGGCCGTGACGCGGTTGTGCCCGGCTTCTGGGATGACGGGATGACAAGCCCCCATTCTGACACCACACGAACAGCGGATCAGCCTGCCGGACCGCAGGACGGGCCGTCATCACGCGCCTTCAGGGGGTCACGGTGACCGCAAACCACCCCACCCGCAGGAGCATCCTCAAGTCCGCCGGCGGGCTCGGCACCGCGCTGGCGCTCGGCGGCGCGAGCGTCCTCGCGACTGCCTCTGCCGCTCACGCGGCCGACGACGGCTTCGGCCTGCACATCTCCGACCGCAACGAGGGCGACGCCCGGATGTGGTACTACCGCTTCCGGACCGCCGAGATCGGCTGGGACCCAGCCGTCAACGTGCTGCTTCCCGACGACTACCACACCAGCGGCCGCGACGCCGACCTCCTCTCCACCCTCTGGTGCCGCATCCGCCTGCCAGGACCCACCACCGCCTGGCTCCCCGCCGTCCGCACGAGGAACCGTCCGGCCCTGCTCCGCTGCCTGTGACTGCCCCGGCGCGGCTACCGTCCGTTCCGGCTCGTCTCCCGCCCGCGCAGGGACACCCCGAAGCGCGTACGGAGCTCGACCCGCTGCGACAGCTACGAGTCGGGGACGGAAACCTGGTCAAGGAGTCGGCCCCGCGCTCGCGGGGGTTCCTCCCCGTCGCCCGACGGGTGGAGGTCGCGCTCGCGGCAGGCGAACCGCACGTACACCGTGGTCGGAAGCCGCTCGTCGACACCGGCGCATCAGTCCCGGCGGACCGGCACGAGTGCTCCGCATCCCGTGGCCGCGGACCCGACGACGTCGAGGGCACGCCCGGCCACGCGATGTCTATAGATCGTTTACATGAGTCTTTTGTGTTCTCCGCGTTGGCTGCGGAATTCGCCCTGCGTGGAATTCCACAGTCAGCCGAGGTCATCTGCCTCCAACCGGTCCTCGGCACCATCGAGGAGCCGCAGGAAGCCCCTCGTGCACAGGCGCCGGCCTGACAGCATGTCGGCGTGACTGAAGAGGTGCACAACCACAACGAGGGATCGCCTCGGAACTTGATCCAGGCGAGGAACATCGGCGCCGTCTATCTCGGCTCTGCCCCCGCTCCCCGAGGCGAAGGGCCAGCCCTCACCGGCGCAGAGGAAGTCGCCCTGGACGGGCTGGCCCGCGAGGTCCTGGAGCAATGGCGTGACGAGGCCAACGTCCGCGGTCTGCGGGAGCGGGTTCCGATGCTGGTTCCGTGGGAGTTGGAGCAACCTCACGGGAGCGACTCGCGCAGGGGGCTGCCCGAGCAGCTCGGGTTCGAGGACGTGGTCTCTCGGCTCCGGGCGCTCGCACCGCACCAGTTGGTGGTCACCGGGCCTGGCGGGGCAGGGAAGTCTTCCCTGGTCGTCCTGATCGTGGTCGAGCTGCTGGAAGCCAGAGCCAGGGTCCCCGGCTCGCGGGAGAGCGTCCCGGTGATCCTGTCGATGTCCGACTGGGAGCCGGGGATCAGCATCCAGGACTGGGTCATCAGGCGTATCGGCGAGGACTACGGGGATCTCGTGGCAGGTCTGGATCGGCCCACCGTCGAGTCCCTGGTGCGGAGTCGGCGGATCGTTCCCGTGCTCGACGGCTTCGACGAACTGCTGCCGCTGGCTCGCACGAACGCGGTGGACGCACTGAAGCGCGCGCTCGGCACCAAGGACCCCCTGGTCCTGACGTCCCGGCCGGAGGCGTACCGGCATGCCGTGGATTCCTCGCCGGTGCTGCGCGGTGTGCCCGTTCTGCGTGCCCGTCCCGTCCCGCCGCAGGCCGGCAGGGCCTACCTCGCCCAGATGTGCCATCAGGACCGTCTCGGCCCCTGGCAGGCTCTCTTCGACGCCATGGAGGGCGACCCCGAGGGCCCGGTCGCCGTCGCTCTGTCCTCTCCGCTGATGCTCTGGCTCGCGGCGACGGTGTACGCACCGAAGGAGTCCGATCCTCGGGAGCTGCTCGATGCGACGCTGCTGCCCACGCAGGCGGACATCGAGGGCCATCTCCTGGACGGGCTGATCCCGGCCGTCTGCGCGCAGGGGCCGCGACCGTCCTACCTCCCCGGGCCGGTGCGCCGTTGGAGGCCCGACCGCGCACCCGCGTACTTCCGCTTCCTGGCCGATGACCTCCACCGCCGGCGCACTCAGGACATCGCGTGGTGGCAGCTGCGGAGCCTGCTGACCGAGCCGGGCGTCTGGGGCGCCGTCGTCCTCATCGTCGTGGGCGTCTGCGGCACTGCGGCCGGCTACGCGATCGCGGGACTGGCCGCCCTCCTGGGGGCCGCTCCCCCGCGGCCCGGGCTCGGGATCCCGGGGGTGGGCCAGGCGCTCGGGGCCGTCGCCGCGGTCGCCATCATCGCCACGGCGTTCGGACGGGTCATCACCAGGCACTTGTTCAGCGGCTTCGACAACCGCCCACGAAGGCCGGCGGCGGGAATCGGCGGCCGGGTGCTCCTGGCCGCGTCGGCCGCTGCCTCGACAGCCGTCGGTGTGGCCCTGCCCGGCACCACATCGGCAAGCCTGTGCGTCTTCCTGCTTCCCCTCCTCTCCGGTGTGCTCCTGACGCGGTCGACCGAGTTCGACATGGCGGCCAGGCCGAAGCAGTTGCTGCGCGACGAGCGCAGGATCGCCCTGGTCGAATCCGCACTGGTCGCGCCGGCCGTCGCAGGCACCTCAGTGGCGTTCTTCCACTGGCTCGACGGCGATCCGCTGCTCATCGGTGGCGGCCTCGTCATCAGCTGGTCGTGCTCGGCCGCGGTGCTGATGGCCCTCAGCCGATGGGGCCGCTGGACCGCCACGTGCCTCGTCCTGGCGGGTGGGCGACGTCTGCCACGGGACCTGCTGGGCTTCCTTGAGGACGGCCGTCGGTTGGGCGTGCTGCGGCGAGTCGGCGGGGTCTACCAGTTCCGGCACGCCGAGTTGCTCTCGCGGCTCACCAACGGGGCGCCGGACCGTGCGCCCGCCGGTTCCGCAGGACCGCGCGAGGTGGTGCTCAGGAGCAGCGTGCGGAGCCTCGGGGCTCTGCGGGCGTTGGCGTTCGATCTGTTGACGCCGGTCGTCGTGTTCCTCCTGGTGGTCTCCCCGATGTCCTCGGGATCGGGCTTCCGTGACGACTGGTATCGGACCTGGCTGCTGCTGGTGCGCCAAGGGCCTGTACTGCTCGGCGCGCTCTGCGTCCTGGTCCTGGGGGCACTGGCCCTGCGGGCTGTCGCGACGCGACTGCGCATCGACGGCACGGGCGTGGAGCTCGACGGTGGCCGCAAGCTGCGGCTGCGGTGGGAGGACGTGGCGGAGGTACGGGTGCTCAGGATCCGGGCCCACAGGAACAGGGAGTCCGGCTCCTTCGGTCTGATCAGCTCGTACTACCTCGTGATGAGGCCGATGCCGGGACGGGAGTCGCCGCGGTTCCGTACCACCTCGGACGGCTGGGTCCGGGTGTGGGAGCTGGGCCCCACCGAGGTGGTGCCGCTCGATCTGGAGGTCGCGCTGAGCCGGTTCGCCGGCGACCGATGGCGCCGTGACGTCTGAGGTCCGGGGCCTGTAGCCCGGGCCAGGAGTGCATCGGCCCGCCCCGGTGGACGCCCCGCGGAACCGGCTGCGACGGAAGCTCCCGCGTCTCGACCCTGAGCATCCGCACAGTGCTCCGCGGCTGCTCGGATCGCCTTGCCCCGCTGCCCTTCGGATGCCTCAGGATTTTCCGCGGAAAATTCCAAGGCATCCGGAAGGCCCCGGGCAGAGCCGGGGTGCCCGGGTCCCGGTTGAGGCGTCCGTGCGGATGGAGGCCGGACACGTCACTGTCGTGGCAGCACTGGGCGCGAGGAATTTTCCGCGGAAAATCGTGCCCGCCTGCCGTGAGCTGCCCGGCAGGGCGACTGTTCGGCACGGCTCTCGCTGCTGTTGCCGCCTGCCCCTGTCGTTCTGCCGGCGCCGGTGAGGACCCGGCGCTCGGACGGCCGATCGCTACGGGGCGGGGCACTCGGCGGACGTGTACTCGTCCGCGATGTTGAACACGCTGGCACAGCGTGGGCATTCGGCACGGCCGAACAGATACCGGATCCCGGCGGCGAGTTCCTCCTGCCCGTCCCGGACGGCAGTGTCGTGCATCCAGCGGCCGGTCCCCGAGAGTTCCTCACCTGCCGCCGGCCGCAGGTCGCGTCGCTCCACGTCGCCCAGGTTCCAGTCCCGGATCGCCGCGTAGCGCCCGTAGTCGCCGATGGCGATCGTCACCTCCGCACCGCAGTGGGGGCAGGCCAGGTGGTAGAAGTCGTCGGTGAAGTCCCCTAGGGCGGCGCTCCAGTGGTACTGCGCGTTGACCGCCAGCAGGTCGAGGAACGCCGCGAGGTAGTCGTCCGGCCGCGACGTCAGGTACCGGTCCAGCAGCACGCGGAACTCGGCGATCGTCCCGGCGCAGTCGGCGAACAGATCGTCGCAGCCGTGGTGCCCTGCCGCGCGCCGAACGATCGTGCCGGCCAGTGCGCGCGCCCGCTGATCGCTCGACGCGAGCCGCACGAGGCGGGGAAGCGCTGCGAAGCTCGCGGGGAAGACGAGGTCGTCCTCCAGGCACAGCCGGTACCCGAGCTCCGTCCACGCCTCGGCACCGCCTTCGCGCTCCGCACGGTCCAGAAGCTCGGGAACGCGATCGACGTTCCCCCGGCAGTCATACATCCCTGTCCAGTTCACCACCCGGGCATTCAACCGTCTGGAGGCTCCCGAGATGAATCCCCCGGGTGCCGGCTGGCTCTCCTGATGGCCGGTCGGCGGGCCGACCGATGACGGGGACGGACGACCTCGGCCGAAGGAGGGCCGCAGAATTTTCCGCGGAAAATCGGTGAGGCGGCGAAACCGACGGCCCCTCGGCGCAGGGAGTGGAATCGCGTCGAGCCGATCCGGGCCGCACTCGCCGGGCCCTCGCCGGGCCCTCGTCGGGCCCTCGTCGCGGCCGGAATCACGGCCGGAATCACGGCCGGATTCGCGGTCTGCGGGCACTGTCCGTGCCCGTCCTTAGAGTGTGCCGATGTGAGATCACCTGAAGAGCTGCACATGATCGACTGGCCGTCGCTGGGACACGCCTTCGGCGACGGCAGCGACGTCCCCGGCTGGATACGCGCCCTGTACTCCGACGACCGGCACCAGGCGGACAAGGCGCTGTCCGCGTTCTTCGGCCGGGCACTGCACCAGGGGTCGGTGTCACCGGCCGCGGTGGAGGCCGTTCCCTTCCTCGCCCACGCAGCGACGCACAGCCGCCACGAACGGGCGGACCTGCTCGCCGCCCTGGCCGGGTGCGGCGGCACCGAGGCCGAGCCGGAGTACGACGACGAGGTACAGGGGTGTGCCCGGATCGCGGCCGAGGTGGCCGGGCTACTGCATCTTCTGCGCGACGACGACCCGGTGGTGCGCCGCAACATGGTGCGCGTCGCCCGCCGTGCCACCGGCGACACCGTCCCCGTTGTCCTGCGCGAGCTGACCGCCTGCTACACCTCCGACCCTGCCGCCGCTGTCCGCGCCGAGGCACTCACCGTCCTGACGCTGCTCGACCCGGACGGCGATGCCGCCCGCCGCCGCCTCCGATCGGCCCTGACGGACCCTGTGTCGGCCGTCCGCGCCGCCGGCGCTCTGGCCCTGCTGGAACGTTCAGAGGCGCCCTACCCGGCCGACGTGGTCGCCGTCCTGGCCGAGGCCGGGGGCGACCCCGGCTTCGACTTCAGTGCCGGTGAGTTCGTCCCGGGGATCGGCAACACCGACGAACGCACCTGGATCCTGACCGAGGACGCGGACGCTCTGGCGGCAGTGGCCCGCGGCTGGATCACCCACGGGGACCACCAGGGCCGCGGCACGCGCCGAGCCCGACACCTGTCGGCGATGTGGCGCGACCGCGAGGACGAGACCGTCAGTCTGCTCACCGAAGCCCTCCGCCACGAGCACGACCTCTGGGACCTCGGCGGCCTGCTCGACGTGATCTCCCAGTGCCTGTTCGGGGCTTCCCGCCCCGACCCGGCGCTCGCCGACAACCTCCTCCCCCACGTCCACGCCGACACCCTCGCCGGCCGCCGCGCCCAGACGATCCTCGGTCAGCTCGGCGATCCGCGGCTCCTCACCCACGTTCCCGAACCGGCGCCGGAGGCACTGGCCGCATTCGCTCTCCGTACCCGCGACCCCGAGCACCAGCGCCTCGCCCTGCGGCACCGGGACGCCACCCACCTGGACAGCCTCTACGACGCTCTCTCCGTCGAGGAGGTCCGCACCCATCTGCCCGACCTCACGCGCCTGCTGCGCGACCGCCCTACCCAGACCCTCGTTCGCCGCTTCGGGGACTGGGCGATCCGGGACGCCGGGCTCCTCGGCCCTCTGGAAGCCCTCGCCCGCGCAACCGATGACGAGCTCGCGGCCGCGGCAGCCGTCACCACCGCCCTCCTCACCGACGAGCCGGGTGCCGTCCTGCGCCTGCTGGCACACCAGCTCGCCGAGGACAGTCGGCGGCTGGAGGAGGCAGGGCGCCTGGGCGATGCGGCCACTCCCCTGCTGCCGCTGATCGAGTGCTACCTCGACGACGGCTACGACTGGACCCGACTGCACGCCGCCGAGGCCCACTGGCGGATCACCGGCGATCCGTCCGTCGCGCTCCCGGTTCTGACCTCGCTGCTGGATCCGTCCCGCCCCGTGGGTGTGCGGGCCCTCCAGGCAGTCCACCGGATCGGGCCTCCCTATCCGTCCGACCTGCAGCCGCAGCTGCTGCACTGGGCGACCAGCGAACGCCGACTGCTGCGCGAGTACGGCACCTGCTACCCGGCCCGGCGGCACCGTGACGACCAGCTGCGCGAGACGGCGCGCCGGATGCTCGGCTGACACCGCCGGGGGAGTGGGGCCAGGTCCCGGAGTTGAGCACGGGTACTCGCTCCCGCGACCACACACCCGTGACATCCGAGGGGACGTCGGCGCGCCTGGCCCACCTCTCCGTACCGGCTCAGGTCCGCCGAGGGTGACCCGCGATCCGCGCGCCGAATTTTCCGCGGAAAATTCGGCGCCCCGGAAGCCCTCGCCCCAGGGAGGGTTCGAGGGTGATGCAGGATTTTCCGCGGAAAATCGGAATCCTCCACCAGTCCCCGATGACCAGGCCGACCGGGGCAGCGGTGCAGCGGGTCCGCTGCCTCCCGGCCGTTCCGCCGGTCCCGGATGGATCCGCCGGTCCAGGGGCACCGAGCGGTCGCGCAGTCCCGGGGTTCGGGCCGACGAGGTGTACCGGGGAGGCATGACCGGTCGCCACCGGACGGTAGAGCCGGGAAGCGCACGACTCACCGAAGCACCGCTGACTCCCACGGTCGGACGCCGGTGAACGGGGAGCTGGCCCGGCCGATCGGTTCGACAGTCCGGCGCTGACGGTGCGCATTCTGCGGCTGGGAATTTTCCGCGGAAAATCGTCCGGCTGCATCCGCGGAGCGACACCGCCGGCCGAGGAGCGGATCCGGGGTCCTCCTCCTCCCGACTGCCCAACCCTTCCCGAGTCGGCTTCCCGCGGCGATCATGGTCGGCATGAACAGTGGGCTCGGCAAGGACCGCACCTCGGACAGCAGCATCTCCCCGGCGAGCTGGATCGAAGAAGTGCGCCTTCGGACCGTGGACCCGGACGGCTCCCTCCGACCTGTCGTCCTTCGCATCGGTCCGTCTTCCAGCGCACTCATCGCGCTCCTCGACGACGGTGTTCTCACCGAGATCAGCGGAACCGACTACCTCGACTGCCTCGCCCAGGCCCGGCGGCAGCTGGAGCGCGACGGCCGCCTGCTCTGCTGCCAGGGCTCCCGTCCTGACGTTCATCCGTCGGGACAGTTGCGCCAGTTCAGTAACGGACGGCAGGCGTACGTCCGCTTTCCGGACCTTCAAGGCGAGGCCCCTGAGATCGTCGACATCTTCGCCCCGGCCGAGCCCGGAGACGTCGTCGGTCTTGAGGACCAGCGAGCCGCCATCGTCCGAGCCTGGAATGCACGGCACCCGGGGCATCAGATCTGACCGTCAACCAGTCATGCATGGCAGCACCCGCGTGTCGTACGAGCGAAATTCGGTGGAGGACCGCGACTGGGTCGGGCCATGATCCATGCCATGGAGACGATCGTGGATCTCGACGAGGCGGCTGCGGAGGTGGCTGCGCGGACGCCCGGTTGGCGGGCCGCTGGTCTGGTGGTGGGCGAGATGACGTGGCGCGACGGGACGGCGCCGTGGCCGCAGCGCCTTGAGACGGACAGGACGCGGGTGGCCGATCCCGACTCGGTGGGGGTTGTTGTCTCCGGTCCCGAGGAGACCCAGCTGTCGGTGGTGCTGTTCCGAGGCGGCTGGGCCGACGTCGACTATCTCGCCGGCATGGACGACGCCGGGACGTTTCCGGCTTCGGGGATCGATTCGGCGGTGGCGTTCGGCATCCGGCTCGACGAATGGGTGGTCCGCGTGTTCGGTGAACGGGACGTGTGACGGAACGCCTTCCTCGGTGCCGCGGGTGGCAGCCGGGGAAGGCCCTGCTGTTGTCAGGAGAAAGTCGCGCCGAGGCCTGACGGGCAGACCATCACGCGAACCACTCAGCGGGCTGTCGCCCTCCTTCGCTCCCCTTCCGGAGTGAAGGTGACGGAACCGGGTTCGGCCCGTGGGGTACCGCAGACCGAACGCACGCGGGCCCCACAGTTCTACGCCGCGCACGCCCGAGTCGAGCACCGCCGGGACGGACCGCGGGCCAGACGCGGGCGTCCTTGCGTGCACCGACGACGCCGTCTCTCCGGGGGCCGTGGAATTTTCCGCGGAAAATCGTCCGCCCTCGGCCTCGGAGCAGCGCCTGCAACCGGTGGGGGAGAGGTGACGGAGTCGGCACGATCGGCCCCGGCTTCCACTTCGACGCCTTCATGCGCGACTTCATCGCCCGGGGAGCCGGCCTGCCCGTGGCCGATGCGGTGGCCCACTGGCATGCCACGCGCCCGGAGACGCTCCGGCCCCGCGAGATCGGGGAGCAGTTCGAGTTCAACCGCTTCACCAGCGCCTGGCACCGTACGAACCCGACCGGTACCCGCGCCCAGGCCCGCGAGGCCTGGTACGCCCACCGCGCACTCCCCAAAACCACCACTGCCGGCTGACGGCACTCACTCGCGGGGAGAGCCGAGGGAGCAGGGCATCGATCCGGTGCACGGCCCTCGCCGCGCGCGGGCGCCCAGCGGGCAGGAGCGCGGCGGCCCGAGGAACCCCCGGCCTGTACGGCACGACTTTGCGGTGCGGGTGGTCGAACGGGACGGGGCAGCGACAGAGCTGTGAGTCGTAGCTCCGGCCGATCCGGATGCCGGTGTCCTCGTGGGTGTCCCGGTCTTCGACGGGATCCCGGCCGCTGCCGTCGGGAGCACTGGACCTGATCGTCAGCAGCAGGTCCATGACCGGGAGCGGCAGCACTTCCGCCCTGCCATCGGGACAGGGGGCGGGGTGCGGTCAGTCCGCGGGACCGGGCGCACCGCGTCCGTCGTGCCGGGGGCGGAAGGTTCCGGGCTGCCACGGGCGTGCAGCCGGGGGTGGTCAGCGGGTCGCGGTGAACAGGCTGTTGAGCTCCGGGTAGTCGATGGTCTGCCGGAGGTGGTCGTAGCCGCCGACGCGGTGCAGTTCGAGTGCCGCATGCCGTGCCACAGCGTAGGCGGCCTGCGCCACGCTCGAACCGAGGCTGACACGGGCCACGCCGAGGGCACCCAGCTCGTCCGCCGGCACGGTGCCCGGACCCGCCATGATGTTGAGGGGGACCGTCAGCCCTGCGGCCAGGTCCTTGATGACGCCGGGGTCCGTGACGCCGGGGACGAAGATGCCGTCGGCGCCGGCGTCGATGTAGGAGCGCGCCCGTTCCAGCGTGTCCTGCAGCCGGGTGGCGGGGTCGCCCAGTCCGAGCAGGTAGGTGTCGATGCGGGCGTTGACGAACAGGTCGACGTCCGCCCTCTGCGCTGCACCGCGGGCGGCCGCGAGCCGGTCGACGAGCGTGCCGGGGGAGCGGGTGCCGTCCTCGATGTTGATGCCCACCACGCCGGCTTCCAGTACCCGTGTGACGGTCTCCGCGACCTCGGCGGGGTTCTGTCCGTAGCCGCCTTCGATGTCGGCGGTCACCGGGACGGTGACCGCCGACGCGATGCGGGCGATGGCGTCCAGCACGGGGCCCCGGGGGACGCGGTCCCCGTCCGGGGCGCCGAGCGACCAGGCCACCCCGGCGCTGGTGGTGGCGATCGCGGTCGCCCCCGCGGCTTCGATGACGCGGGCGCTGGCGACGTCCCAGGCGTTCGCCAGTGCGAGTGGGCGAGCGGGCGTGTGGAGGGATCGGAAGAGCGAGGACTTGCTTGCGTTGGACATGCCCCTCAGAGAACCAGCAGGTGGAACCGTTGTCCGGCGGGAAACCGACACGAACGTGCGCGAGCCCGGGCCGCCTCCGACGGCCAGCATCGACCCGGACACCAAGACGGAGAACCCATGAGCCCTCACCTACCCACCGACGAGCCGGTCCGCGCCGCGATGGAAACCGAACTCGGGGGGTGATCAGGCTCACCGAACGCCGCCTCCGCGACGCGGGTATCGGACAGAACTGAAGGCCTCGCAGGACGTCGAAGGAGCCACCTGGTGCTCCGGCCTGGTGCGTTCGTCGGCCCGGGGGCGCCGACCACCTGTCATCAACGCGGAGACGAAGCGCCCCTGGAAGCCCTGGAGCCGCTCCGAAATCGGTTGGATCCTCTGCCGCGGGCGAGGCACAATCCGGGTGGGCCGCAGCGGGGGGAGCTTGTTTGGACGTGTTCGCGTGTGCTGGCTGCGGCACCGGGCTGACGGCACCGGTGTCCCGGGTGGCGCTCCCCGTCCACACCGACCACGGTGCCTGGGAGGAGCTTCATCCTCCGCTGATGGAGCCGGGGACGTACGCCGTCCACCCCCGGCCCACCGGGCCGCCCTGGCGGTTGTGGCAGGACGTCGGAGAGGAAGCGGCTGCCCGGCAGGGGGTGTACGCCCCGGTGTACTCCATCTCCTTCGGCGCGCGGGGCAGGATCGTCATCGCGCCCGGTGACTCCCGGTCGATGATTCTGATCCTGGAGAAGTGCGACGGCTACTGCCTGGGCGTGGACGGCCGGGCCGGGCCGAATCTGGCCTGTGCGGGGTGCGGACGGGCGGTGGCGACCCGGATCGACGACTGCGGCTCGTGGCAGAGCGTGTGGCTGGAGCCCGACACGGTCGTCCGCCGTCCCTCGGGGCTCCCGGACGGCCCGCTTCCCGGTTGGGCAGACCTGGAGCGAGCCGAGCACCGCGTCCCGCCCGTCGAACCCGACGGGTCGTGGAGCCGCCGCTGGGAGGCCGCAATCGGCGTAGCGCTGGCCCACCTGGTGGCGGCCACCGAGAACCACCCGGTGATCCTCCCCGCCGGCCCCGTCGCCGAGTTGCTCGGCCACGCCGTGGCCCGCTACCTCCCATCCGGGCCCGCCCCCCGCTCGGTGGGACTGGCCGGTCCGGGCATCCCCGAGCCCCGGCTCCGCCCCGATGTCCTCCTCGTCCCCCGCCACCCCGGCACGGGCGAGCCGTGGCGCCCACCCGACCGCGAGGCCACGGTAGTGCCGCTGGACAGCGGAGTCTGGGCGTACCTCGCCGGCCCCGGGGAGGAAACCTCACCGACACCCGCCACCGGGGTACTCCCGGAGGGAGTCCTGCGCGACGACTACCCACTGCCATCGCGCCCCTGGTACCCCCTGAAACCCCATGACGACGCGTTTATGCACACGCTGGTCCGGCTGCCCACGATCCGTAGCCCCCGGCTGCGCCGGTATCACCACGCCGCGTACCAGTCGTGAGCGCCCGTGAGGCGATGTGGGGGGGCCGCTCGGGACCATCCCAGCGCCCCTGACCGTCCCTTCGCGGTTGCGGGTGCGAGCTCGGTGTTCGGGTCAAGGAGTCGTTGTCGACTGGCTGTCGGCCTGCGGAAGGAGCTGAAGCACGCTGGTCCAGGGGGAGTTGCCGGGAGCAACCAAGCAGATCACTCACCGCAACCGACCACAGAAGTCGGCCAGAAGTTGGACCAGAACCCGAGTCGTGAAGTCAGTTCGTCACGAGAACGGGAGGCACCTGCTGGTCCCCGGCAACGGCGCGGGAGTCGCTGCCTCCTGCGCCCGCAGCCAGCGCTTTTGCCCCACGCCCCAAGCGAGCAGTGGTCGGTGTCAGCGGACGTCTGAACGTGGCTCTGGCAGGATTTTCGTAGCCGGAGATCATTTCCTGCCGGTGATGGGCAGCCTCTGACGGTGTTCCGTTGAACTGCTTCCGCTGTTGCCGCGCTTGGCCGATGTGTCGGTGGTCTCGGTCGATGCGTCCGGTCCCGTCGTGATGGTCCGGGCCCCGAAAGGGCTCAGTTCCCGTGCTGATTCACGCTCGCCGGATGCGAAGCGGCCCGGCGTAATCGGGAGGCATCACGGGCAGGTGATGCGGCACACTTCGCCGGGTGATCGTGATACAGCCCGTCCTAGAGACCCGCGTCCCTGACGGCTTCGACCTCTGGCCCGTCGCCGAGGTCGGGCCAGGCGCCTTCCTGCCCCTCAGCGGCGGGCTCTTGCCCGCCGAAGTCGGGACGGCCGTGATGCGCATCGCCGGCTGCAACGACATCGACCCCGAGGACGGAACCGACAACGACCGCCCGCCCCGGCCTGCCGATCCACTTGGTTCTTTCCTCCACGGACTGCTGACCTTCGACACCCTTTTCGCAGCCGGCGGCCTGCGGGTCACCGACGACTCCACCGGCACCACGTTCCTGCCGGGCTGCTGCGACGGCCTGGAGGACTGGCGTACCTGGCACCAACTCGTCGACAAGGACGGCGTGCTCTGGTTCGGCCACGACCCCGTGTCACCGGTCGCGGAGCGCTTCGGCGACACCGTCCGGCTCACGGTCGACGCCGAGCAGAGCGACAGCCCCGTGATCGAACTGTCCGTCACCGAACTCCGCCGCCTGCTCGCCGATGCCGAACGCGACCTGGCCGGCTTCCTCACGCTGGCCACCGACTGGACCCACCGGCACCTACCGCCCGGCCACCGGGCTCCCGTCACCGCAGCCCTCGCCCGGGTCCTCGACCTGCCCGGGCCTGTCGTACCGCCGGAGCAGTAGAACCGCCGGCCGTTGCGTCGGCCATCGAGGATCGGGGCGCCGGTACGGTCGTCATACGTGCCGTGATGAGGATGTTTGCGGCTCTGGCAAGATTTTTCGTAGGCGGAGATCATCCCGGGTCGATGGCAGGTCGGCCCGTGTGCCGACGGCGTAGGCGGGCGATCAGTACGACTCGGTGACGCAGGAGCGGGACACCGGCACGGCCTCCCATAAACCGAACTGCGGCCTCTCGCCGCGGGGAGCGGCTTCCCAGCACCTGCCCTCGTGGGCCGGCCGCCGAGTCCGATCCGCCGAGTTCCGCTTCGGTACATGGCAGAGGGGCGGCTCTGAATCGAGCCGCCCCTCTCCCGCCCCCGCGTCGCCGGGCCGGCCGTCAGGCCTTCGGAAGCGTTATCCCCAGTTCGAGCATGGCGGGGGAGGCCGGGCCGCCCTCGGAGCGCTCGGTCTTGTAGCCCTTGACGCCCGGGGCGACGGTGCGCGGGTCCACGGCCTCGGAGGGGGCGCCGGTGGTGTAGAGGCCCTCGGGGTCCTGGTCGCGGTCGTGCGGCAGGAGCCAGAAGACGCGGCGGCGGAAGGTGCCGGAGGCCCGCGAGGACTTGGCGTCGGGGCCGAGGATCGCGTAGCCGACCATGCGGCCGTCGCGGTGGTAGGCCGGGCGGCCGCGGCGGGTGGTGAGGCGGTCCAGCGACTGACGGACGTAGTCGAGGTCGGAGGTGTCCTCCAGCCAGACGAGGTCGGTTTCGTGGGCGAGCTCGGCCGGGTCGATCAGCGCGCTCACGCGTTGTGCTCCTCTGTGTCGTCGGTGATCAGGCCGATGCCCGGGTAGTACTTGCGGCTGTTGGACAGGACCATCTCCTTGGGAGATGTCATACCCAGTGTCTCTCGAACTCGTGCGGCGAAGGCACGCCCGGATACGGGATTGGCCCCCTCGAAGCCGCACCAACGGGTGTAGGCACCGAAGAGCTGGGACTGTTCGGCACGCATGCCCTCGCCTGTGACGCACGCCTCCTTGAGGAAGCGGCCGACGTGGTCCTCGGTCTCGGCGTAGGCGGTGGTGGCGGTCTGGACGGCCTGGGGGCCGGCGAGGTCCTTCTCCCCGGCGAAGTAGCGGCGGGCGCCCTCGATGAGCCAGGCCAGGATCCCGGGTCCTTCCTCGGCGACGAGGACGTGGGCCAGGTTGTCGATCTTGCGCTCCTCGGGCACGACCCGTTCGAACGGGATCAGGCGCATGCGCCGCCAGAAGGCGAAGCCGCCGGTGCCGACCTCGGGGCGGTGGTTGCCGAGCAGCCAGAGCTTGTGGGTGGGCTCGAAGGAGAAGAAGTCCTGGCGCATCCGGCGGGCCTTGATCTTGTCACCGCCGGTGAGCAGCTTGACCCGGGCCTCGTCGAAGCGGTCGCCGGGCTTGAGCTCGGAGCAGACGATGATGCGGCGGCCGTGGAGCTCGGCGAGGTCGGTGGGGTGGCCGTCGAAGGTCTTGGCCATGAGGAAGCCGGGCGGGGCCGCGTCGGCGTAGTCGCCGAGGAGCTGGATCATGACGTCGAGCAGGACGGACTTGCCGTTCTTGCCCTGGCCGTAGAGGAAGGGCATGACCTGGGCGCCGACGTCGCCGCTGATGGAGTAGCCGAGCAGCAGGTGGAGGAAGTCGCGGGTCTGGCGGCCTTCCTTGTCGTCGCCGAAGGTGTCGGTCAGGAAGCGGTTCCAGCGCGGGGTGGGCATCCGGGCCGGGGCCAGGGTGGTGGAGCGCGAGTGGTGGTGGACCTTCGGGTCCGGCGGGACGATCGCGCCGGTGCGCAGGTCGACGACGCCGCCGGGGGTGCACAGGGCGTACGCGTCGGCGTCGAGGAGGGCCGCGTTGAGCACCATGCCGGGGGCGGACTTGGCCTGGGTGAGCATGGCGTTCATGCCGGAGGTGGACAGGGCCCGGCGGCGGTGCCGGCGCAGGTCGGTGTTGGTGTAGAGGCCGCGTGAGTCGTGGGTGGCGATGCTCTCGGCCATCTCGCCGGCCGCCCACAGGACGGTGTCGTCCTCGTCGAGCTGCCAGCGGTGGGCGGACCACCGGTACCAGCCGAGGCCGGGGACGTGGCGGTAGTCGCTTCCGTAGAGGTGGACGAAGAGCTTGGCGTTGCCGCGGTCGGAGAGCGAGTCGGGCAGCAGGCCGTGGGCGGTCGCCTGCGGGCCTGCCGCGGAGGCCTTTGCGGGCTCCGGCGCCGCCTGCGGAACCACGGGAGCCGCTGTCGTCGGCGCCGGGTCGAGGAGGCTCTCCTGGACGGCGGTGCCGTGCCACGGGGGGTGGGCGGGGCCCGGGACGGGCGGGTAGTCCAGGATCTGTTGCGCCGTGGCCACGGGGTCGAAGACCGTCCTCTTGCGGCGGGTGCTGTCGGTCATCCGCGGACCTTCCCGATGTGGAGGGGCTGCCGGGTGCCGGCTGCCAGGCCGGAACGGATGACGGCGGAGTTGTGCCTGTCCTGGGCGGGACGGGCGGTGCGGGCCGCGTCGAGGAGGAGCTGCTCGGCGACGGCGTGGGTGAGGTGGCCGGCCGAGACCAGGCCTCCCACGGTGTAGGCGGCACGGTTGAGCTTGCCGGTGAAGCCGGCGCCCTCGGGGGTGTTGGCGCAGTCGGTGACGTCCTGGAGCACGGTGTCGAGCACCTTCTCCGCGCCTTTCTTGCCCCCGCCCGCGGCGACGACGGCCTGGCGGGCGCGGTCGGGGACGGCCGGCTGAGGCACGCTCGGTCGGCCGGGCCGGTCCTGGAGGTGTCCGGTGCGGACGAGTTCCTCGGCGAGCCACTCGGGCAGTGGGGCAGGGGTCCTGGCTCCGGGGAGCGGGGTGTAGGTGCCTGCCGCGGTCGCGGTCCCGGGGGCGACGATGTAGCCTCCGTGCGCCCGGACGTCGACCTGCCAGGCCAGGGCGCGGCCCGCGGAGGATCCGGTGGAGCAGGCGAACCGGCGGTCGGCGTGGTCCTGGTACCAGATGTGCAGGCCCCCGGAGGGGGTGCGTACGCGCAGGGTGCCCTCGTCCGTGGTCGGGTCTGGAGCCCTGCGGAGGGCGGCCAGCAGGGCCAGGGTGTGGTAACCGTTCTCCAGCCCGTCGAGGTCGACGTCCTCGTGGATCGGGATCCCGGGCAGGATGCGGTCGCGGGCGGGGACTACGTCGGTGTGGCTGTCGACGTCGATGACCACCAGGCCGGCCGGGCCGCAGGCAACTGCGGTGCCGAAGTCCGGGTTGATCCGCCACCAGGCGGTGAGGACGTCCTGGTCCAGAGTCGCTGCGTGGAAGCCGTGGCACCAGCGGCCTGCGGCGGGGCAGGGGCAGTCGGTGGGGGAGTGGGGGGACTCCTGGCAGGGGCGGCAGTTGGCGGGCGGGGTCTTGCGTCCGGGGGCGAGCGGATGGACGGGCCATCCCTGGGCGGCACACCACCGGGCAACGGCCAGCGCATCCGGCTGGCGGCCCGCTCGGTCGCTCCCCACGGCCATCGGCGCCGTCACGCTGGTCCCTTCCCCTTGTTCGGTAGCTGCTCGGACTTCAGTCGCTCGTTCGGTCGCTGAGGGCAAAAAGCCAGGTCAGGGCACTGGCAGGACCCAGATCAGCGACTGAAGCGACCGAAGTTCAGAAGATAGCTCACACAGACTAGCCGAGCGGGGACGTGCGAACCGTTACTACGGGGGCTTGCGAACAAACTCAGCGACCGAGTCCTGGGGGAGCGACTGAGCCCGTTCAGTCGCTGGTTTGGTCGCTCTGACGTTTTCGCAGGTCAGGAGCGATTCCTACAGCAAACAGCGACTGAAGCGACTGTAGCCCGGGTCTATGACGCACACACGCACACGGGAATGTCTTCATATACCCGAGCTTGGGTCGCTTCGGTCGCTGTTTGAGCAGGTAAATGGCCTCTGACCTGGTGTTTTGTGGAGCGACTGAAGCCCAGCGACCGAAAGCGACTGAGTCTCTCGGGGCGTTCTGCCCGGCGTGTCGGGCGTGTCAGGACCGGCCGAAGGCCAGGGGCGAGTCGCTTGGGTCGCTTCGGTAGCTCCAGCGACCGTTCTCGGGGGATGACCTGTGCAGAGCCGGCCCCGAAGAGGGGCGTCGTCCCAGGTAGAGCAGTGACCCCGGTCGACAGTCGCTTGGGTCGCTGCTCCGGCCTGTACGTCAGGTGCTGAACCAGGCCGGGCTATCGGCTCCCTTCCCTCGCCCCGGGAGTGTCGTTCAATGAACGACATGTCGGCCAGCGACTCAGCGACCCAAGCACCGATTCCCCGCGCCCCTGGCAGGTTCTTCAGCGACCGGACTTGGATGGACAGGGCAATCTCCTGACGTGCCGACCGACGCCGCTCGGCACGAGTGTCCTCAGGACACGTCCAGACCTCGATCGTCAGCGTTCGGCCGGGCAGGCGGCGATCCGCTTCGGATGCGTCTCCACGCCGTGGTGTCGGCGGCGGTTGAACGGTGACCCTTTCTCGTCGGTTGAGTTCTGACCCTCGCGTCTTCTGTTGATCTTGTCAGTCGTTGCTGGTCGGGGTGCGGCCGAGTTCGTTGCGGCCGCGCATGCGGTAGGACTCGCCTTTGAGGGAGTGGACCTCGGCGTGGTGGACGAGTCGGTCGATCATGGCGGCGGCGACGGTCTCGTCGCCGAAGGTCTCTCCCCAGCGGCCGAAGGGCTTGTTCGAGGTGACGATGACGCTGGCCCTTTCGTAGCGGTTCGAGACGAGTTGGAAGAACAGGTTCGCTGCTTCGGATTCGAACG
>NZ_JBHXEM010000059.1:0-43350 GCF_042724755.1 Kitasatospora sp. NPDC127067
GCGAAGTCCACCCCGGAGAAGGTCTCCCCCTGGTCGAAGGACTCGCCGTGGCGGTTGTAGGTGCGGTGGTCGTCCGCGCCGAAGACGGTGTGTTCGTCGTACCGGCCCGACAGCAGGCCCGAGGCCAGCGGCACCCGGGCGAGGATTCCCACACCGGCCGCCTCGGCGGCGGGCAGCACCTGCTCCAGCGGCTTGAGCCGGAACGCGTTCAGGATGATCTGGACGCTCGCGACGTTCGGGCGGGCGATGGCCGTCAGCGCCTCGGCGCAGGTCTCCACGCTCACCCCGTAGGCGGCGATCCGGCCCTCCTCCACCAGGGTGTCCAGGGCGTCGAAGACCTCGTCCGAGGAGTACACCGGCGTCGGCGGGCAGTGCAGCTGCACCAGGTCCAGCCGCTCGACCCCCAGGTTGTCCCGCGAACGGTCGGCCCAGGCGCGGAAGTTGGCGAGGTTGTAGTGCTCGGGCCGCTGCTCGACCCGGCGGCCGAACTTGGTGGCGACGAACACCTCGGCGTCCGGGCGGTCCTTCAGGAAGCGGCCGATCAGCCGCTCGCTGCGGCCGTCGCCGTAGACGTCGGCGGTGTCGAAGAGAGTGACGCCGGCCTCCACCGAGGCCTCCAGCACGGCCAGGGCGTCCTCCTCGCGGACGTCCCCCCAGTCCGCGCCGAGCTGCCAGGTACCGAGTCCGACGATCGAGACGGGGCGGCCGGAGCGGCCGAGTACACGCTGTTCCATGGAGCGAGCCTCTCACGCGACGCCCCGGCCGCACCACGCACCGCTGCCGCACCACGCACCGCTGCCGGCTCACGACCCGCCGTCGAGGCGCCGCCTACCGAACGCGGGCCCGCCGACCGGACCCGCGGGGCCGTTGGGACCAATCCGCACCGCGGGCGGCTCCGAACATCCGGGGAGAAGCAGCTGAAGCGGTAGAAGCAATCAGAACACCCGACGGCACCACCTGTGAGGCCCCGCCCGTGACCGTATCGATCGCCCTGTTCACCCAGGACCTGCGGCTGCACGACAACCCCGTGCTGCACGCCGCCCGGTCCGCGGCCGACCGGGTCGTCCCGCTGTTCGTCCTGGACCCGGCCGTCGAGGACGCCGGATTCGCCGCGCCCAACCGGCAGGCGTTCCTGGCCGACTGCCTCGCCGACCTGGACGCCTCGCTGCGCCGGATCGGCTCCCGGCTGATCGTGCGCCGCGGCGAACCCGCCGAGCAGACGGCCCGGGTCGCCGCCGAGGCCGAGGCCGAAGGTGCGGCCGAGGGTGATGCCGGTGGCGGTCCCGCTCCCGTCACCGTGCACATCGCCGCGGGCGTCAGTGCCTTCGCGCACCGACGGGAGGCCCGGCTGCGCGAGGTGTTCGGCGAGCGCCTGCACGTCCACGACGCCTCGGTGACGGTCGTCCCCGCAGGCCGGATCACCCCGGCCGGCCGGGACCACTACGCGGTCTTCACCCCGTACCACCGCGCCTGGCAGCAGGCGCCCCGCCGCACGGTGCTCGGCGCGCCCCGGGCGCTCGACACCCCGGGCGGCATCGGCAGCGAGAACCTGCTGCTCACCGGGCCGCTCTCGCCCGCCCTGCCGCCCGGGGGCGAGAGCGCGGCCAGGGAGCGGTGGCGGCGCTGGGACGTCGACGCCTACGCCCGGGTGCACGACGACCTCGCCGCCGACGCCACCTCCCGGCTCTCCCCGTACCTGCACTTCGGCTGCCTGTCCCCGACCGAACTCGTCGAACGCGCCCTGCGGCACGACGGCGAGGGGGCGCAGGCCTTCGTCCGGCAGCTCGCCTGGCGCGACTTCCACCACCAGGTCCTCGCCGCCCGCCCCGACGCCGCGCACCGGGACTACCGCACCAGGGACGACCGCTGGCACCGGGACGAGCGCGAGGCCGAGGCCTGGCGGCAGGGCCGCACCGGCTACCCGATCGTCGACGCCGGAATGCGCCAGCTCGCCGAGGAGGGCTGGATGCACAACCGGGCCCGCCTGCTGACGGCGGGCTTCCTCGCCAAGTGCCTGTACCTGGACTGGCGGATCGGCGCCGCCCACTTCCTGTCGCTGCTGGTCGACGGCGACGTGGCCGACAACCAGCTCAACTGGCAGTGGGTCGCGGGCACCGGCACCGACACCCGCCCCAACCGGGTGCTCAACCCGCTGCGCCAGGCCGACCGGTACGACCCGGACGGGGCGTACGTGCGGCGCTGGGTGCCCGAACTCGCCCACCTGCCCGGCCCCGCCGTCCACCGCCCCTGGCTGCTCGACCCCGCCCCCGACTATCCGGCCCCGCTCATCGCCCCGGACGCCCTCACGGTCCGCTTCCGCGAGGCCCGGGGCCTGGACTGAGCACGGCCGGGGGCCCCCCCGCGGGGGGGGGGGCCCCCTTCCGCTGTGCCCGCGGGGCTACTGGGCGCCCGAGGTCGCCGAGAGGAGCTGCTCCAGCTCCTCCTCGCGCTCCTGCGCGGCGACGAAGAGCAGCTCGTCGCCGCCCTCCAGGGTGTCGTCCTTGCCCGGCACCAGCACCCGGCCCTCGCGGATGATGGTCACCAGCGCGGTGTCCTGCGGCCAGGCCACGTCGCCGACCCGGATGCCGACGAGCTCGGTGTCGGAGGCCAGGGTCAGTTCGACCAGGTTGGCGTTGCCCTGGCTGAAGCGCATCAGGCGGACCAGGTCGCCGACGCTGACCGCCTCCTCGACCAGCGCGGACATCAGCCGCGGGGTGGAGACGGCGACGTCCACGCCCCAGGACTCGTTGAAGAGCCACTCGTTCTTGGGGTTGTTCACGCGGGCGACCACCCGCGGCACCGCGTACTCGGTCTTGGCGAGCAGCGACACGACCAGGTTGACCTTGTCGTCACCGGTCGCGGCGATCACCACGTGGCAGCGCTGCAGCGCTGCCTCGTCCAGCGAGGTGATCTCGCAGGCGTCGGCCAACAGCCACTCCGCCATCGGAACCCGCTCCACCGAGATGGAGTTGGGGTTCTTGTCTATCAGCAGGACCTCGTGGCCGTTCTCCAGCAGCTCGCCCGCGATCGAGCGGCCCACGGCACCGGCCCCGGCAATGGCGACCCGCATCAGTGACCCTCCTCCTTCGGTCCCTGCGCGAACGCGGCCTCGACGGCCGTCAGGTCGGCCCGGCGCAGCATCACGTGCACCAGGTCGCCCTCCTGAACCACCATCTGCGGCGAGGGGAGCATTCCCTCGCCGAGCCGGGTGACGAACGCCACCCGGGTGCCGGAGGCCTCCTCCAGCCTGCTGATCCGGTGGCCGATCCAGCGCGGGTCGTACGCGACCTCGGCGAGCTGCACGCCACCGCTCGGGTCCTGCCACAGCGGCTCGGCGCCGCTCGGCAGCAGTCGGCGCAGCATCTGGTCGGCGGTCCAGCGGACCGTCGCG
The DNA here is from genome assembly GCF_042724755.1 of Kitasatospora sp. NPDC127067. Classification (NCBI taxonomy): domain Bacteria; kingdom Bacillati; phylum Actinomycetota; class Actinomycetes; order Kitasatosporales; family Streptomycetaceae; genus Kitasatospora; species Kitasatospora sp. NPDC127067. Next base: position 3,392 of record NZ_JBHXEM010000059.1, read on the forward strand.
ACGGTGGGGATGCCCAGGCGCTGGTACACCTCTGCGCGGCGGGGGTCGTAGATCCGGGCGGCGACGTTCTCGACGCCGAAGTTCTCCCGGGCCACCCGCGCGGCGATGATGTTGGAGTTGTCGCCGCTGGAGACCGCGGCGAAGGCGCCCGCCTCCTCGATGCCCGCCTCGCGCAGGGTGTCCTGGTCGAAGCCGACGCCGGTGACCCGGCGGCCGTTGAACCCGGCGCCCAGCCGGCGGAACGCGGTCGGGTCCTGGTCGACCACGGCCACCGAGTGGCCCTGTTTCTCCAGGGCTCTGGCGAGGGCGGAGCCCACGCGGCCGCAGCCCATGATCACGATGTGCACCGGCGCTTACCTCACCCGTCCCGAAGGGGCCTTGACCTGCGCAAACACCGTTCAGCTCCGTTTCCCGCCCGGTCGTCCGGGACGAGGTTCCTCGTGGGGGCGCCGACCCGGCAACGCTCGACAACCAGAGTGTTGCCCGCCGACTCGTATCCGACACGCTAGCCGGTCCACCGAACGCAGTCGCGACGAAGGGGGGGACAAACGGCGGAGCCTTGACCGGGGAGCCCCTACGATTCCTTAACGTGCCTATGCCGACTGACCTTCCGAAACGCATCCTGATCGGGCGCGCCCTACGCAGCGACAAGCTGGGCGAGACGCTTCTGCCCAAGCGGCTCGCGCTGCCCGTGTTCGCCTCGGACGCGCTCTCCTCGGTCGCGTACGCCCCCGAGGAGATCCTGCTCACCCTCTCCATCGCGGGCGCCTCGGCGATCCATTTCTCCTGGCAGATCGGCGTCGTCGTGGCGATCGTGATGCTCGCCGTGGTCGCCTCGTACCGGCAGAACGTGCACGCCTACCCCAGCGGTGGCGGTGACTACGAGGTCGCGACCGTCAACCACGGTCCGGCCGCCGGTCTGGTGGTCGCCAGCGCCCTGATGGTCGACTACGTGCTCACCGTGGCCGTGTCGACGACCTCGGGCGTCGCCAACGTCGTCTCCGCGGTGCCCGCGCTGCGCGGCCACGAACCGGTCCTGTCGGTGATCGTGGTCGTGCTGCTGATGGGCATGAACCTGCGAGGCGTGCGCGAGTCCGGGAGCGCCTTCGCCGTTCCCACCTACGCCTTCATGGTCGGCGTGATCGGGATGGTCGGCTACGGGGTGTTCCGGCACTTCGTGCTCGGCCAGGACATGCCCGCCGAGAGCGCCGGGTTCCACCTCGCCGCCACTCCCGGCAACGACTCGCTGGCCGGCTTCGCGATGGTGTTCCTGCTGCTGAAGGCGTTCTCCTCGGGCTGTGCCGCGCTCACCGGTGTCGAGGCGATCTCCAACGGCGTGCCGGCCTTCCGCAAGCCCAAGAGCAAGAACGCGGCCACCACGCTGCTGATGATGGCGAGCATCGCCGTCGTGATGTTCATGGGCATCATCTGGCTGGCCCGGCTGACCGGTGTCCAGATGGCCGAGAACCCGGCCGAACAGCTCGTCGGCACCTCGCCGGACTACCACCAGAAGACCGCGCTGGCGCAGATCAGCGAGGCCGTGTTCAACAACTTCACGCCCGGCTTCTACTTCGTCGCGGCCGTCACCGGGCTGATCCTGGTGCTCGCCGCCAACACCGCCTTCAACGGCTTCCCGGTGCTCGGCTCGATCCTCGCCCAGGACCGCTACCTGCCGCGCCAGCTGCACACCCGCGGTGACCGGCTGGCCTTCTCCAACGGCATCATCCTGCTGGCGATCGCCGCGATCCTGCTGATCCTCGCCTTCGACGCCGACCCGACCCGGCTGATCCAGCTCTACATCGTCGGCGTCTTCGTCGCCTTCAACATGAGCCAGTCCGGCATGATCCGGCACTGGACCCGGCTGCTGCGCACCGAGACCGACCCGGCCAAGCGCCGCCACATGCAGCGGAGCCGGGCGATCAACGCCTTCGGCCTGGTGATGACCATGGCCGTGCTGATCGTCGTCCTGGTCACCAAGATCAGCCACGCCTGGATCGCGATCGCCGCGATGGCCGTGCTGTTCGTGATGATGAAGGGCATCCGACGGCACTACGACCGGGTCTCCGACGAGCTCATCGCCGCCGAGGAGCCGGACGACGTGGTGCTGCCCACCCGGGTGCACGCCATCGTGCTGGTCTCCAAGCTGCACAAGCCGGCGCTGCGCGCCCTGGCGTACGCCAGGCTGGCCCGGGCCCACACGCTGGAGGCCGTCACGGTCAACGTCGATCCGGCGGACACCGCGGCGCTGCGGCGGGAGTGGGACGAGCGCGGCATCGAGGTGCCGCTCAAGGTGCTGGACTCGCCGTACCGCGAGATCACCGGGCCGGTGCTGGACTACGTGAAGAACCTGCGGCGCAGCAGCCCGCGGGACGTGGTCTCGGTCTACATCCCGGAGTACGTGGTCGGCCACTGGTACGAGCACCTGCTGCACAACCAGAGCGCGCTGCGGCTCAAGGGGCGGCTGCTGTTCAAGCCCGGTGTGATGGTCACTTCGGTACCGTGGCAGCTGGAGTCCTCGGAGCGGCGCAAGCCGCAGAAGGCCTGGTCGGCGCCGGGTGCCGTCCGGCGTGGCGAGCCACGCGCGCCGAAGGCCGTAAAGTCGAAGGATTCCGTCTCCACCGGTTCGAACGCCGGGGACACCTCCGACCGCAGCAAGGACTCCTCCCAGTGACCCGCAACACTCCGCCCCGTTCCTCGGGCTCCTCCGGCAAGGGCGCCCGCCGGGGCGGCTCCCAGCCCGGGCAGGTCTCCCGGCCGCGCTGGGGCCGGCCGGCCCGTCCGGAGGCCACCGATCGCGACGGCCTCACCGCGCGCACCGCGCCGATCGTCCCGGGCGAGCGGGAGGACCGGGAGCCCGCCGGGCCCGCCGCCGGCAAGGGCGCCGCGGGCAAGACGTCCGCCGGCAAGACGTCCGCGGGCAAGGCGTCCGCCGGCAAGGCCTCCGGCAAGGGCGCGCCGAAGGGCGCCGCCAAGGGTGCCGCCCAGGACGCGCCGAAGGGCGCTGCCGGGGCCGGCCGGAAGGCGCCGCGCAAGCAGGCGGTGCGGCCGCCCAAGGCGCTGCGCGCCGGCGCCGCGCGGCCGTCGCGGCCCGGGACGCCGTCCGGGGAGCCGCTGGTCGGGCAGCGCTACGAGGTCGAGGTCGGCCCGGTCGCGCACGGCGGCGGGCACTGCGTGGCCCGGCACGAGGGCCGGGTGCTGTTCGTGCGGCACGCGCTGCCCGGTGAGAAGGTCGTCGCACTGGTGACCGACGGGACCACCACCTCGCGGTTCCTGCGGGCCGACGCGGTGGAGGTGCTGGAGCCGTCCAAGGACCGGATCGAGGCCCCCTGCCCGTTCGCCGGTCCAGGCAAGTGCGGCGGCTGCGACTGGCAGCACGTCACCCCGGGCGGGCAGCGCAAGCTCAAGGCGGCGGTGCTGACCGAGCAGCTGGCCAAGCTCGCCGGGCTCACCCCGGCCGAGGCGGGCTGGGACGGCAGCGTCGAGCCGGTCGGCGGCAAGCTTCCGGCCGGGCAGGTGCCGGCCTGGCGCACCCGGGTGCAGTACGCGGTCGACGCCGGGACCGGGAAGGTCGGCCTGCGCAAGCACCGCTCGCACGACGTGCAGCCGGTGGACCGCTGCCTGATCGCCGCCGAGGGCGTCACCGAGCTGGGCATCGAGGCCCGCGACTGGCCGGGGGTGGCGAGCGTCGAGGTGATCGCCGCGACCGGCTCCTCGGACCGCCAGGTGGTGCTCACCCCGCGGCCGGGCGCCCAGCTGCCGCTGGTCGAGCTGGACAAGCCGGTGTCGATCGCCCGGGTGGACGAGCAGGGCGACGTGCACAAGGTGCACGGGCGCGGCTTCGTGCGCGAGCGGGCCGCCGGGCGGACCTGGCGGATCAGCAACGGCGGCTTCTGGCAGATCCACCCGGAGGCGCCGGACACCCTGGTCGACGCCGTGCTGGACGGGCTGGACCCGCAGTGGGGCGAGAACGCGCTCGACCTGTACTGCGGCGTCGGCCTGTTCGCGGGCGCGCTGGCCGACCGGGTCGGCGAGGACGGTGCGGTGCTCGGCATCGAGTCCGCCAAGCAGGCCGTGGTCGACGCCCGGCACAACCTGGCCGCGCTGGACAACGTGCAGATCGAGTGCGACCGGGTCGAGACGCTGCTGCCGCGCACCGGCATCACCGCCACCGACCTGGTTGTGCTGGACCCGCCGCGCTCGGGCGCCGGCCGCGAGACCGTCGCCCACCTGGTCGGCCTGGAGGCGCGCCGGATCGCGTACGTGGCCTGCGACCCGGCGGCGCTCGCGCGGGACCTGAAGTTCTTCCGCGAGGGCGGCTACCGGCCGGTGTCGCTGCGGGCCTTCGACCTGTTCCCGATGACCCACCACTTCGAGTGCGTGGCGATCCTGGAGCCGGTCGGGCAGTGATTCCGGGCTGATTCCGGGCTGATTCCGGGCGTTGGGGAGTCACGGCAGGAGGCGGTCACCCGTTCGGGGTGGCCGCCTCCTGACGTGTCCGGGGCCGGCTACTCGTTGTGCTCCTCCTCGTCGACGCTGTGCGGCAGGTCGATGCCGTGCTGGGCGGCGAGCCGCAGGAGCGCGGCGACCCGGCCCTCGTAGGCCTGGACGCCGTCGGCGTCCTCCTCGGCCCGGGCCGCCGCGAGGTCCCGGCGGGCCTGGGCGAGCTGCTCGCGCAGCTCCTGGTCGAACATGGCTGTCATCGGTAGGCCTCCGCACCGGTCGGCGCCCGCTCGGGGGAACGCAGGGGGGTCTTCAGCCTCCCGGACGGCGGGTCGGTCTTCAAGTCCCGCCCCTCCCGGCGGGGCGGGGTGGGGGGTGGGGCGGAGCGGGCGCGGGCGGCCCGGACCGGGCGGAAGGTCAGGTGCCGGCAATGTGCTGGTAAAAGATGGTGCGCGCAAGGCCGCCGGGCCCCGGGAGAGGGCTTGACGAGGTCATTCCCCGGGGCGAAGGTGAGCCGCTGACATGTGATGTGTGCCGTTGTACCGGCGTGCCGTTGCGCCGGTATGCCGTCGCACCGCCCGTGACGGCAGCCGCCCCACGCCGTCGGCCGGGGCCGGCCGGGTGCGCGAGGGGGAGCGTCATGGAGCTGGAGCTGCGGCACCTTCGCGTGCTGTGCGCGATCGCCGACACCGGGAGCGTCGGCCGGGCCGCCGTCCTGCTCGGCGCCTCGCAGCCGGCGACCAGCACCCAGCTGCGCCGGATCGAGCGCCACCTGGGCGCCCCGCTGTTCGAACGCACCACCGTCGGCGTCGCGCCGACCGGCTTCGGGGCGGAGGTGGTGGCCGCGGCCCGGGAGCTGCTCACCCGCGCCGACGGTCTGGGCCGCCGCCCGGAGGCCCCGGCCGGGCCCGTCCCGCGCGAGCTGCGGCTGGCGGCGACCAGCTCGCCGCTGCTGCCCGGACTGGTCACCAGGGCGCGGCACCAGCGGCCCGGGCAGCGCCTCACCCTGACGTCGGTCCACCGCTCCTCCGACATCGTCGAGCTGCTGGAGCGGGACGAGGCCGACGCCGCGGTGGCCGTGGACTACCCGGGCCGGGAACTGCGCCACGCGCCGTCCGTCGCGCACCGCGGCATCGTCACCGAGCCCGTCTTCGTCGCGCTGCCGGCCGGCCACCGGCTGCGGCACCGCACCGAGGTGGCGCTGGCGGACCTCGCGGAGGAGGAGTGGTTCCTGGCCCCCGACGACGGGGCCGGCTGGCACGGTGTGTTCCACGGGGCCTGCGCCGCGGCGGGGTTCGCCCCGGCGACCGTCCACGAGTTCCTCGGCGGCCGGCTGGAGCTCCAGGAGATGATCGCCGCCGGGCTCGGCATCTCCGTCGTCCAGGCCACCACCCGGCCGCTCGCCGAGGTGGTGGTCAAACCGCTCGCGGGGACGCCGATCTGGGTCCGGCAACTGCTGGTCTGGCGGCCGGCCGGGGTGGGCGGGGAGGTGGTGGAGACACTGCTCGGGGCGGCCGCCGCGGCGTACCGGGACCTGATCGCGGCGGCGCCGAGCTTCCAGGCGTGGGCCGCACGGACGTACCGGCCTTAGCGGTCGGGGCGGGCGGTGTTATGGCTGGACAGGGCTATGTCATATGACCTGTGACATTGTTCCGACCCTCCGCCGCTGGCAGGATCATGACGCGTTCCCCCAACGCCTCGGCAGTCCTCCCAGCGCCTCCCCCCACAGGAGAAGGACCCACCAGTGCGCCCACGGATACCACTCCCCACCCTGCTGGCCGGCCTCGTCGCCGGCTGCTGCGCCGCCGCCACGCTGCTGCCCGCCGCGGCCGCCTTCGCCGCCCCGGCTGCTCCCGCCGCCCCGGCCGCCTCCGGGGCGAGCGCCCGGCCCGCGGCCGGCGCCCCGGCGGCCGACCCGGGCTCCGCCCTGCCGAAGCCGCTCGGCGCCTTCCTCACGGTCGACCCGGTCGAGCAGTCCCGTGCGGCCGAGGAACCCGCCCCCGTCGCCAAGCCGCTGCCCCCGGCGCTGCTCGGGCAGCTCGTGATGGGCCAGCCGGCCGGCACCGCCGTGCAGACCGCGCAGCGCCCGGCCGGGCCGAAGACGTCCCCGGTCAAGCAGCCCCTCGCGGCCCGCGGTGCCGCCGCCGCGGCCGCCACCGCGCAGAGCTGCACCCCGGCCGACTTCGGCAGCCGCAGCGGGGCCGACCTGGTCTCCTTCCTGGAGGCCTCGACCCCGGACTGCGTCAACACGCTGTTCAACGTCACCGGCACGGACGCGGGCGCCGTCTTCAAGGAAGCGAAGATGCTCACCGTCGCCAACGCCTTCCAGAACGCGGCGGGCGGCTACACCGGCGACAACTCGACCGGCATCCTGCAACTCGTGCTCTTCCAGCGGGCCGGCTGGTACGTGCAGTCGAACAACGCGGGGGCGGTCGGCCCGTACGACGCGGCCCTGACCGGCGCCTCCAAGGCCGCCCTGGACGCGTTCTTCGCCGCGCCGCACCGCACCGACGTGAGCGACGGCAACGGCACCGTGCTCAACGAGGTCCTGGTGCTCACCGACAGCGCCAACCTCCAGGGCAGCTACCTGGGCGTCTACAAGCAGGTGCTGACGTCGTACGACAACTCGTACAACGCCTTCCCGAAGATGCTCAAGGCGGTCAACGCGGTGCTCTCCGCACCGCTGTGGCGGGGCAACTGGAACCCCGACTTCGTCAGCGCGGTCGGCGCCGACCCGAGTATCGGCGCCACCCTGGGCGACTTCGCCCTGAACCACAAGGACCTGCTCGGCACCGCCAACGCCTACCTGGACGTCAACGCGGGCAACGACCTCGGCCGGATGGCCGGCGACGGCCCGGCGGTCGAGGCCGCGGTCAAGGGCAAGGTCAAGGCCGTCCTCGACGGCGCCCGGATCACCGGCGCCACCGGCCCGCTGTACGTCCACACCGCGTACCAGGCCAACAGCTTCGACCCCGGCCAGTGCTCGTACTACGGCACCTGCGACCTGCCGGCCAAGCTGACCGCCGCGGTGCTGCCGAACCAGCTGGTCTGCGACAACCGCACCATCCTGACCGAGGCGCTCCCGCCCGCCGACCTGTCCGCGGTCTGCGCCAGCCTGCGCGGCGAGGACACCTTCTTCCACAAGCTGGTGAAGGACAACGGGCCGATCCCCGGTCAGTACGACAAGGAGCTGACCCTCGCGGTCTTCGCCAACCAGGCCGACTACCTGACCTACTCCTGGGCGATCTTCAACAACTCCACCGACAACGGCGGACAGACCGTCATGGACCCGACCGACCCGAACAACCGGGCCGTGTGCGTGATGTACCAGAAGTCCTGGAACGACGGCTTCACCGCCAACGTGTGGAACCTCAACCACGAGTACACCCACTACCTGGACAACATCTACGACCTCAAGGGCAACTTCTCCACCGAGATCTCCGTCCCGGACATCTGGTGGATCGAGGGCGTCGCCGAGTACGAGTCCTACGCCTACCGCGGCACCACCGACACCCAGGCGATGGCCGAGGCCGCCAGGCACACGTACAAGCTGAGCACGATCTTCCAGAACACGTACGGCAATTCGGACACCGTGCGCACCTACCCGTGGGGCTACCTGGCGGTCCGGTACATGTTCGAGAAGCACCCGGCCGACATCGACTCCGTGCTCGCGCACTTCCGCACCGGCGACTACCAGGGCGGCTACGCGGTCTACAACGGCATCGGCACCGGCTACGACGCCGACTTCGACGCCTGGCTCGACGCCTGCGCCGGCGGCGCCTGCTACGCGGCCGGCCCGACCGCGCTGTTCGGCCAGACCGTGAACGGCCCGACCGTCACCCTGACCGACAAGTCCGTCCAGACCGGCCCCGGCCGGATCACCGCCTGGCACTGGACCTTCGGCGACGGCGGCTCGTCCGACCAGCAGAACCCGAGCCACACCTACGCGGCCGCCGGCACCTACACCGTCGCGCTGACCGTCACCGACGACACCGGCAGGACCGCCAGCACCCCGACCTCCGTCACCGTGACCACCGGCGGAGGCGGCGGCCCCACCACCCCGCCGGCCTGCACCGACCCCCGCGCCGACGCGCTCGGCAAGAACTGCTCGCGGGCCGACCTGGCGGCGACCGCCGGCAACCTGGACTACCTGTACGTCTACCTGCCGGCCGGCACCAGCACCCTGAGGATCACCACCTCCGGGGGCACCGGCACCGCCTCCCTGTACTACAACGAGAGCACCTGGGCCTCGCCGAGCGCGTACACCGCCTCGTCCACCAACCCGGGCACCACCCAGAGCATCACGGTGACCAACCCGACGGCGGGCTACCGCTACGTGAGCCTCTACGCGAACACCGACTTCAGCGGGGTGACCGTCAGCACCCAGTTCTGATCCGCCTCCCTTCCGGCGCGGGCCGGGTCCGTGGCAGCCGCCGCGGGCCCGGCCGTTCGGCGTCCCGGTGACGGCGAGGTTGCGCGGGGGCGTGCGGCAGGTGTGCGGGCGGTGTGCACGCGCCCTTGTTGTGCTAGCACTTGAGCGCTAGCTTGAACGGCATGGGTAAGAAGCAGCTGAACGTGCGGGTCGACGCCACGACCGCCGAGATGGCCCGGGAACGGGCGGAGCAGCAGGGGATCTCCATGAACCAGTACATCGAGCGCCTGGTCCAACAGGACATGGGCGAGTCCGGGCGGGCCTTCGTGGACGCGGCCGCGCAGTTCATGAAGGAGTACGAGTCGGCCTTCCTCGCCGAGTTCGGGGAGCCCGGCGACCTCCAGGACGTGCGCCGTTGAAGCTGGAGGTCGACCTCTCGTGGCTGCTCATGACCGCCGAGCAGTACACCCCCGGTGACCCGCAGGTCACCGACTACGGCTCGCTGCTCGCGGCCGTCACCCGCCACCAGGCCGAGATATTCGACATCGCGGTCTACCCCGAACCACAGGACCGCGCCGCCGCGCTGATGCACCAGCTGATCCGGGTGCCAGCCCTGGAGAAGACCAACGAACTCTTCGCGACCGCCGTCGCCTACGCCTACCTGGTCGCCAGCGGCTGCACCATTGCCACCACCGCCCGCGAGGTGCGCAGCCTCTCCCGGGCCATCCGCGAGGGGCGGCTCGGGGTGTCGGGCGTCGCCGAGCGGCTGGCGGCCTGGATGGTGGACGAGGCGGAAGGGGAGGAGGTCACCGGGGCGGACGAGGAGGACGAGGACGACGACTGATCGGCGCCGTCCTCGGCCGGGCCCCCGGGGCGCCGGGCGGCGGGGCCGCTGAGGGGCGGGCTGCTACTGGGCGGTGGGCTGCTGCCGGGCGGGCTGCTTCTGGGCGGTGGGCTGCTGCCGGGCGGGCTCCTACTGGGCGGCGGGTTCCGCGATCAGGGCCGTCGCGAAGGTGCGGAAGCCGGCCCGCCGGTAGATCCGGGCGACGTCCTCGTCGGCGGCGGACAGGAACACCGTCCGAACCCCGTTCGCCCGGGCGTGCGCGACCAGCGCCGCGGTGACCGCCAGGCCCAGCCCGCGGCGGCGCGCGGACGGGAGCGTGCCCACCCCGGCCACCTCGGTGACCGGGCCCACCGGGTTGTGCTGGCCGGCGCACAGGGCCGTGCCGTCCTCCAGGGCCGCGGCCAGCACGGTGGTGCCGGCGGCGATCCGCCGGGCGACCTGCTCCGCCGTGCCGTCGGCCGTCAGCCGCGCCGCGGCCGTGGCGAGCTCGGCCGCACCGGTCGGGCCGACCGCCGTGCCCGGATCGCCGAAGGCCAGGTGCGGGACGGCGAGCGCGGCCGCCAGTTCCGGCGCGTCCGGCGCCAGCACCCGGACCTCCACCGGCTCCGGCAGCTCGGGCGCCGGGGCCGCTTCGTCCTGCGGGCCCAGCACCAGCAGCGGGTGCTCGTGCACCGTCAGGCCCGCCGCCTCGACCGCCGCGCGCAGCTCCGGGGTCTGCTCGGCCACCCACTCGAAGGCCTCCGGGACACCCAGCTCCCGCTGCCGCTCCAGCACCCGGCGGACGTCCTCGGCGGTGGCGGCCGGGCCGCCGTGGCCGAGGGCCGGGCGGGCGTAGTACGGCCAGCCGCCCCCGTCGCGGACGAACAGGGTCAGCGGTCCGAAGTCCTCGGTGCGGGCGGCGCTGCGCGGCACGGCGTCGTAGTAGCGCTCGATCTCGTCGAGCAGGGGGCGGTCGGGAACATGATCAACAGGGGTCACGGCGTGCATCCAAGCAGGGGCTGTGGCGCGGTGCCACCGGATTTCCGGGGCACGTCCCGGGGTCCCTCGCCGCCTCCCCGGTGCCCCTCGACGTCTCCCCGGGGGCCGATTGTTGCCGAACGCTTACCCGCTCGCAGCGATCTTGTGCGAACACAGCGTGCATGCTGAAGGCTTTACAGCTCTGCCGAGGGGGACGGCGGACGTCTGCACTAGGCGAGGCAAGGGGGAAGACAGGCCCATGAGGCTCTGCTTTCTGGTGGAGGAACACTACCGGCACGACGGCATGCCGCTCGACGTGGCACGCCAACTCACGGCGTGGGGACACCGGGTGGACGTGCTGCGCCCCGGGGATTCGCTGCTGGCGATCTCCGAGGAGGTCCGGGCCGGCAGTCACGACGCCTGGGTGCTCAAGACCGTGTCCGGCGGGCCCGGGCTGACCCTGCTGGAGTCGGCCGCCGCCGTCGGCCTCACCACGGTGAACGACGTGCGCTCGATCCGCGGGGTCCGGGACAAGGCGCTCGCCGCGGTCATCGGCCGCACCCGCGGGCTGCCCGTCCCGGTGACGTACGCGGCCGCGCGCTGGGAACGGCTGGCGGAGATCCCGGCCGCCGAGTACCCGCTTGTGGTCAAGCCCGCCGACGGCAGCTCCGGGCGCGCCGTCCGGCTGGTGCGCAGCCCCGACCAGTTGCTGGAGGTCGGGCCGGAGCTGGCGGGGGAGGGGCTGCTGATCGCCCAGCCGTACGTGCCCAACTCCGGGACCGACCTCAAGGTGTACTGCGTCGACGGCGAGCTCTTCGCGACGGAACGTTCCTCCCCGCTGCACCCGGGGCAGGGCGTGCGCGAACGGCAGGTGCCGCTGCCGGGGAGCGTCGCGCGGATCGTGGCGCAGGTCGGCGAGGTGTTCGGGCTGGACCTGTACGGGGTCGACGTGCTGCTGGGGCCGGACGGGCCGGTGGTGGTGGACGTCAACGACTTCCCGAGTTTCCGGCAGGTGCCGGACGCGGTGGCCCGGGTCTCCCGGGCGGTGCTGCGGCTCGCGCGCAGCGGGACGGCCGTGTCGGTGCCCGGCGGGCCCGCCGAACTGGTGCCCGGCGGGCCGGTCGAGCTGGTGCCCGCGGGCGGCGACTCCTACGGTCAACTCGGCTTCGGTGAGGGGGAGTTGCTGTGAAGGTCGGACTGATCACCGGCGACCCGGGGCATCCGGTGCTGGCCTCGGCGGCCGAACTGCTGGTGCGCCGGGGGCACGAGGTGGCGGTCGTCCCGCCCGCCGGGCCCGTGACCGGGCTCGCCGACGTCTGCCTGCTCAAGGCCCGCACGCCTCAGGCGCTGGCGCTGGCCGCGGAGTTGGAGCGGCGGGGCGTGCCGGTGGTCAACTCGGCGGCGGCCACCGGGCTGTGCCAGGACCGGGTGCGGATGGCCGACCTCGCCCGCGCCGCCGGGCTGCCCTTCGCGGCCACGGACGCGGCCGGACGCTTGGGCGAACTCGCCGATCCGGCCTACCCGTTCGTGGTCAAGAGCCGGCACAGCAGGCGGCACGACCTGGTCGCCCGGGTGGACGGCCCGGCCCGGTTGCGCGAACTCGCCGAGCGCTGGCCCGAGGAGCCGGTCGTCACGCAGCCGTTCGTCCCGGGGACGGGCTGGGACCAGAAGCTGTGGGTGGTCGACGGACAGGTGTTCGCGGCCCGGCGGCAGTCCGAGCTCGCCACCGGCACGGGGAAGTCGGGGCGGGCGGAGGACTGGCAGCCGTCCGCCGCGCGGGCCGCGCTCGCGCTGCGCGTCGGCGAGGTGTTCGGGCTCGACGTGTACGGGGTCGACCTGCTCGACGGGCCCGCCGAGCCGGTCATCGTGGACGTCAACGCCTTTCCCGGGGTGCGCGGCCGCCCCGGCGCGCCGGAGGCTCTGGTGGCGTTGGCGCTGCGGGTCGGGGCGCAGCGGGGGCCGGTGCTCGCGGGGCAGGACCGCGCGCGGCGGGGCCCCGCGGGGCGGGCGCTCGCAGGACTCGGGAGGGGCGTGGGGTAGGGCCGGCGGGCGTGGCCGGCGTGGGCCCGTCGGCGCTGGGCCGGGGTGGCGGCCCGGGGCGCGGGTCCGTCGGCGCTGGGCTGGGATGGCGGCCCGGGGCGCGGGTCCGTCGGGGTCGTTAGGCTGGCTGGCGCCCCGACCGGCCGGGGCGTACGGCGAGAGAAGACGGAACCTTGCTCCAGGACATCGAGCGCTACCTGGCCTGCCCGCACTGCGCGCAGGCCCTCACCCGGCACGACCGCAGCCTGCGCTGCCCGGCCGGGCACAGCTTCGACCTCGCCAAGCAGGGCTACGTCAGCCTCCTCGCCGGCGACGCCCACACCGGCACCGGGGACACCGCCGAGATGGTCGCGGCCCGCGCGGACTTCCTCGCCGCCGGGCACTACCGGCCGATCGCCGAGGCGCTGGCGCGGGCGGCCTCCGCCGTCGTCGCCGGTGAGCCCGGCGGGCTGGTCGCCGACCTCGGCGCCGGCACCGGCCACTACCTGGCGCACGTCCTGGACGCCCTGCCCGGCACGGTCGGCGCGGCCCTGGACATCTCCAAGTTCGCGCTGCGCCGCGCCGCCAAGGCGCACCCCCGGATCGGCGCCGTGGTGTGCGACGCCTGGCGCCCGCTGCCGCTGCGGGACGCCTCGGCCGAGCTGATGCTCAACGTGTTCGCCCCGCGCAACGGGCCCGAGATCCGCCGGGTGCTGCGCCCCGGCGGCACCCTGCTGCTGGTCTCGCCGACCGCCCGCCACCTGCGCGAACTCGTCGACGCACTGGGCCTGTTGTCGGTGGACGAGGAGAAGCAGCGGCGGATCGACGAGAAGCTCGGACCGTACCTGGAGCCCGCCGGGCGGCGGGAGGTCGAGTTCACCCTGCGGCTCGGCCCGCAGGACGTGCGCACCGTCGTCGGCATGGGGCCGAGCGCCTGGCACACCGATCCGGAGCGGCTCGGTGCCACGCTCGCGGAGCTGCCGGAGCCGGTCGAGGTGACGGCCTCGGTGACGGTGGCCGCGTACCGGCGCTGAGCGCCACGTTGGGATGAATCTGCCGCGCAGGCACGTTTCTTCCGGTCGGCCTGCGGCTAACGTCCGACAGGTGAACCGCGACGCCACCAGGCCCGCAGGGCCGTCCCACCTCCGAACGGGCGCCCCACGGCCCGACCGGCCGCCCGTGCCGCGTCCCACCGTCGAGGAGCTCCGGCTCACCTCGTTCAAGTCCTACCGGCGCGCGGTGCTGCCGCTCGCGCCCCTCACCGTGCTGCACGGGCCCGCCGGGGTCGGCAAGTCCAACGCCCTCGACGCGCTGGCCGTGCTCTCCCGGCTCGCCCTCGGCGAGGAGATCGCCGACTCGCTGGACGGGCTGCCCGACCGCACCGGTCCGCTCGCCGAGCCCGTCCGCGGAGGCCTGGACGGGTGCGTGCCGCACGGGCGGGACGCGATCATCCTCGGCTGCACCGTCCGCTCGCCGCACGGCCTGATCCGGCTCGACGTGGTGATCCGCACCGACGGCCCGGTCCGGATCGCCCGGGAGTCGCTCACCCTCGACGGCCGGACCCTGATGGACACCGGGGAGCAGGACGTCCGCAACCGGCGGGTCAACGTCTGCTGGCACAACGACACCCGCCAGGGCGACATCCGGGCGCCGTTCCCCAGCGGCACGATGATCACCGCGCAGCTGCCGCTGCGGGTCGCCGGCTCGTCGGCCGGCGAGTGCCTCGTCCTCGCCGCCACCGAGGACCTGCTCACGGCGCTGCGCGAGGTCTTCCCGCTGCACCCCGTCCCCGCACTGATGCGCGGCTGGGCCCGGGCCGACCCGCAGGCCCGGCTGCGCGGCAACGCCGCCAACATCTCCGCCGTCGTGGCCCGGCTGAGCAACGAGTGCCCGCGCCGGTACGGGCAGCTGCTGCGCGCGGTGCAGTCCGCCGCGCCGCACCCGCTGCTCGGGCTCACCCTGGCCGAGCGGGAGAGCGCGGGCGTGCGGAAGGTCCTCGCCGTCTTCGACGAGGGCGTCCTCGGGCGCACCGGGGCCGACCAGGCCTCCGACGGCATGCTGCGCCACCTCGCCTTCGCCGCGGTGCTGCTGACCGGGGCCGGGGTGCTCGACCTCGACGTGGCCGCCGAGGTGCCCTGGGCGCACCGGCAGCTCACCGTGCTGGCCGAGGACCTGGGCGCGGGGCTCTCCGCGGAGCAGGCCGCCACGCTGTTGCGGCTGGCCCGGGACATGGCGGAGCGCCGCCAATTGCGGGTGGTCGCGGCCCTGCAGGAGCCGGCGGCGGCGCGGGAGGTGCTGGGCGGCACGCCCGGGGGCGGGATGGTGCTGGTGGAGTGTCGGCGGGATCCCGACTCGGGGTTCACGGTGCTGCGGACGGAGACGGCGCGGGTGCCGGTCCAGGGCGGGCGCGGGGAGGCGGCCGGGGAGGTCGGGGACGCCGGGGGTGGGGCTGACGAGGGGGCCGCGGCGGGCGCGGGCCGGTCGGCGGCGGGGTTGACGGAGCCGTCGGCGGGGGCACCGGAGGGGCCGGCCGGGCTCGCGGCAGCTCCGGCCGGCAGCGGGGCGTTTCCGGTGGACGGTGGGGCGGCGGGTCTTGATGCGGTAGACCTGGAGGGGTGAGCGAACGAGTGACGGGGCCGGCGGAGCCCACCGTTGAGGCCTTGCGGCAGCGGCTGGTGGACTTCGCGGCGGCCCGGCGGTGGGAGCCCTTCCACACCCCGAAGAACCTGGCGGCGGCGCTGAGCGTGGAGGCGGGGGAGCTGCTGGAGATCTTCCAGTGGCTGACGCCCGAGCAGGCCGGCGCGGTGATGTCCGACCCGGACCGCGCGCACCGGGTGCACGACGAGGTCGCGGACGTGCTGGCGTACCTGCTGCAGTTCTGCACCGCGGTCGGGGTGGATCCGCTGGAGGCCCTGGCGGCCAAGATCGAGCGGAACGAACTCCGCTTCCCGGTGCCGGAGGGCGCGGTCGACAGCGGTGAACACGCGGTCGTCGGCGGTGAAAACGCGGTCGGCGCCGGTGAAAATGTGCTCGGCGTCAATTCGGACGTGGGCGACCAACCCTTGTGAGGGAAGGAATTCATCCACAGCCCCCGACTTTTCCACAGCTTCTGACACCGTGGATGCACGTCCGCGCTCTTCCTCGCACGCTTTCGCCGTGACCAGCCGTCGCCCCTCGGACCGCCCCTCCCGGCGGCCCGGGTCGACGGCGACAGCGAGCGAGGGGAGCGGTGGCCATGGAGGCGCTGCGACTGATCAAGACGGCCCGGCACGCCCTGGCCGAGGCCAGGCACGTACCGGATGTGCTGGCCGAGGCGCGGCAGGCCGCGCTGCTCACCGAGGCGGTGGGCGCCAGGCTGGCGGAGTCGGAGGACGAGGAGCTGACCGGGCTGGGGCAGCAACTGTCCGAGGCCGGGGCGCACGCGGCGGTCTGCCTGGACCGCTCCGTCGTCCGGGCCGCCCTGGTGAGCGGGGGTCGGGCGGCGCGGCTCACCGACCTGGGGGACTTGGCGCCGGCCCTGGGGGCGCTGGACGGATTGCTCCGGGACGTCGGCGAGACGCTGGTGGTGCTCGCCTGCGGGGCGGACACCGAGAGCCTCTACTGGACGTGCATCGACGGTGTGGACGCGGTGTCGGAGTGCAAGGACCTCACCGTACGGCTGCGTGAGGCGGCGGTCCGGGCCGGGGAGGCGCAGCCCGCGGCGCTCGGTGGGGCCGAGCGGGAGCGGGAGCAGGTCGGCGGCGGGGCGCCGTTACTGGTGGTCCGGCTCGGCCCGCCGGGCGACACCGGTCCGTCGGGCGGTGGTGGTGGCGGTGCCGCGAGCCGCAGTGGCTCGCTCTCCGGCGGCGGCCCGCCCGGTGAGGGCGGGCCGGCCGAGGAGGAACCGGTGGAGGGCTACCGGGTGCCCTGCGTGTCCGAGGTTCCGGAGGTGTCCGTGCCGGTCGGATAGGCGGTGGAGTCGGCGTTCCCGGGGACGGAGCCCTGGAGTTCGGCGAGGTCCGCGGAAACGGAGGCGAGCAGTTCCTGCATCTGCTCCAGCAGGCTCTTGGGGCTGGCGGGTCCGGCCGAGGTGCCGTCGGCCGAGCCCGTCGGGCTGCTCGGGAACTGCGGCGTGGCAGATGGTTCGGACATGACGGGACCTCTTCGCATCGGTGGTGCGGTGTGGAGCGGCCGACGGTGGCTCGGACCGCACGGCGGGAGGCGGCAGTCGCCCGCCACCGGGGCACCCACCCCCGCCGTAGCACCCAACGAACCGCTCCGGACGCCGTCACCCGGACACCACCCGATGCGGTCCAACTCCGCTGCGGGGTAAGCCTCCCGGGTGAGCCGGGGTTGCCGTCGCGGTGCCGCCTCGGCTAGGCGCGGAACGGCCCCCGGGCGCGTTGCGGAGCGGGCCCCGGGCGTCGCGGAGCGGGGATGCGATCGGTGATGCGGAGCCCGGCGTGGTCGACATGCCCGGAAAGGAGCCGGGGATGAACCGGGACGACCCGGGGGAGAACCCACCCCTTGCCACTCTCAACGTATAGCGCACGGGGGGTCTTGCGGCAAGGCCCCCGTGCTGGCGCACAATCGCAGGCCTCAGATCGGAGCTGATGCCATGAACAACCGGACCACCAGTGCGTTCGACCTTCCCGCCCGCCTCGCCGCCAAGGCCGACCCGGCACTGATCGGCGAGGACGAGCGGCACTTCGCGGCCGTCGCGGAGAGCCTGGAAGAGGCGATCACTGGCCTGTCCGACCGCCTCGACGCGCTGCGCCGGGCGCCGGGCGGCCTCGGCCGGGAGGCGATGGACCGGGACATCGAGGTGCACAGGCTGACCGGTCGGTTGCGCGCCCTGCGCCGCTTCGGCCTGGACCTGTGCCTCGGCCGGGTCGTCCTCGCCGACGACCCGGAGCCGGTGTACGTCGGGCGGCTCGGCCTCACCGACAGCGCGGGCCGACGGCTGCTGGTCGACTGGCGCTCGCCCGCGGCCGAGCCGTTCTTCGGGGCCACCCACGCCGATCCGATGGGCCTGGTGAGCCGGCGCCGGTACCGCTGGACCGGTGGCCGGATCGCCGACTACTGGGACGAGGTGTTCACCGCCGAGGCCCTGGAGGGGCACGCCGCGCTGGACGACCAGTCCGCGTTCATCGCCGGCCTGGGCGGCGGCCGGTCGGCCCGGATGCGGGACGTGCTGGCCACCATCCAGACCGACCAGGACGCCATCATCCGGGCCGGCTCCCGGGGCGCCCTGGTGGTGGACGGCGGCCCGGGCACCGGCAAGACGGTCGTCGCCCTGCACCGCTCCGCGTACCTGCTCTACTCCGATCCCCGGCTCGGCCACCGGCGGGGCGGCGTGCTGTTCGTCGGCCCGCACCAGCCCTACCTGGCCTACGTCGCCGACGTCCTGCCGAGCCTCGGCGAGGAGGGGGTGCGCACCTGCACCGTGCGGGACCTCGTCGCCGAAGGGGCGAAGGCCGGGGCCGAGGCCGACCCGGAGGCGGCCCGGCTGAAGTCCTCGGCCGACATGGTGAGGGCGATCGAGAAGGCCGTCCGGTTCTACGAGGAGCCGCCCACCGAGGGGCTGGAGGTCACCACCCACTGGGCCGACCTCTGGCTGAGCGCCGAGGACTGGTCCGACGCGTTCGACGCGCCGGACCCGGGCACTCCGCACAACGAGGCCCGCGAGCAGATCTGGGAGGAGCTGGCCACGATCCTGATGCACAAGCTGGACGAGGACGAGGGGGTCTCGCCCGAGCTGTTCCGCCGGTCGCTGCGGCAGGACCGGGAGCTGGTCGAGACGCTCAACCGGGCCTGGCCACTGCTCGACGCGGCCGAGCTGGTCGGCGACCTCTGGTCGGTGCCCGCCTACCTGCGGATGTGCGCGCCCTGGCTCGCACCCGAGGATGTCCGCAGGCTCCAGCGCAAGGACGCGCCCCAGGCCTGGACGGTGTCCGACCTGCCGCTCCTGGACGCGGCCCGGCAGCGGCTGGGCGATCCGGAGGCGGACCGGCGCCGGCATCGGCGGGAGGCCGCGGCCGCCGCCGAGCGCGCGCGGATGGCCGACGTCATCGGCGACCTGCTGCAGGCCGACGACGACGGCGAGGGCGCGGTGACGATGCTGCGCGGCCGCGACCTCCAGGACACCCTGGTCGACGAGACGGCCCTGCCCGTCGCCGACCCGGAACCGCTCGCCGGGCCGTTCGCGCACATCGTGGTGGACGAGGCCCAGGAGCTGACCGACGCCGAGTGGCAGATGCTGCTGCTGCGCTGCCCGTCCCGGAGCTTCACCATCGTCGGGGACCGGGCGCAGGCCAGGCACGGCTTCACGGAGTCCTGGCAGGAGAGGTTGGAGCGGATCGGGCTCGACCGGACCACGGTGGCCTCGCTGAGCATCAACTACCGGACACCGGAGGAGGTCATGGCCGAGGCCGAGCCCGCGATCCGGGCCGCGCTGCCGGACGCCAACGTGCCTACCTCCGTCCGCAGCAGTGGCATCCCCGTCGTGCACGGGTCGGTGGCGGAGCTGGACGCCGTCCTGGACGGCTGGCTCGCCGACCATGCCGAGGGGATCGCCTGTGTGATCGGCGCCCCCGGGTTCGAGGCGCGGCCGCGGGTCCGGTCGCTGACCCCGGAGCTGTCCAAGGGACTCGAGTTCGACCTGGTCGTCCTGGTGGATCCGGAGGCGTTCGGCGGTGGGGTCGAGGGCGCGGTCGACCGCTATGTCGCGATGACCAGGGCGACCCAGCGGCTGGTGGTCCTCAGGAGTTCGTGAGCCGGCGCGGACCCCGAGGCGCGAGCGGCCCCGGGACGCGAGCGGGGCCCGGCGCCGCCCGGCGCCGGACCCCGACAGTCGCTGCCCGCAGGTCAGTTGTGGGCGTGCAGGTCGGCGTTCAGGCCGCCCCAGGAGCCGGAGCGGGCGATGACCTCGACCGCGCCGCTCTGCGAGTTGCGGCGGAACAGCAGGTTGTCCTGGCCGGACAGCTCGACGGCCTTGGCCACCGTGCCGTCCGGGGTGGTGACCCGGGTGCCGGCGGTCACGTACAGGCCGGCCTCGACCACGCAGTCGCTGCCGAGCGAGATGCCGATGCCCGCGTTGGCGCCGAGCAGGCAGCGCTCGCCAACCGAGACGACCTGCTTGCCGCCGCCGGACAGGGTGCCCATGATCGAGGCGCCGCCGCCGATGTCGCTGTGGTCGCCGACGACGACGCCCGCGCTGATCCGGCCCTCGACCATGGAGGTGCCCAGGGTGCCGGCGTTGAAGTTGACGAAGCCCTCGTGCATCACGGTGGTGCCGACGGCCAGGTGCGCGCCGAGCCGGACGCGGTCGGCGTGGGCGATGCGCACACCGGTCGGGGCGACGTAGTCGGTCATCCGCGGGAACTTGTCGATCCCGTACACGGCCAGCTGGCCGCCCTGGGCGCGCACGGCCAGGCGGGCCTGCTCGACCTTGTCCACCGGAACGGGGCCGATGCTGGTCCACGCGACGTTGGCCAGCAGGCCGAAGACGCCGTCCAGGTTCTGGCCGTGCGGCTTGACCAGACGGTGGCTGAGCAGGTGCAGCCGCAGGTACACGTCGTGGGTGTCGAGCGGCTTCTCGTCCAGCGAGGCGATGGTGGTGCGCACGGCGACCACCTCGACGCCACGGCGCGCGTCGGCGCGCAGCGCCTCGGCCGCGCCGGCGCCGAGCTCGGCCTCGGCCTGCTCGGCGGTCAGGCGGACGGTGCCGGCCGGGCCGGGCTCGGCGGCCAGCACGGGGGCGGGGAACCAGGTGTCGAGGACGGTGCCGTCGGCGGCGATGGTGGCCAGACCGGCGGCCACGGCGCCGTTCGCCGGGGAGGTGGATTCGAGCGAGGTGGATTCAGCAGTCACACCGTGCACGTTAACCAATGCGGGGCCCCGGTGCCGAACACGCCCGCCGGGCGGACACGCCCGTCGGACCTGCTGGTCGGCGGTCCGCGGGGCGGGAAAACCCGGTGCTCGCCGCCTCGGCGCTGGGCAATACTTCAGCGGGTGTTCATGTCGATCTCCACCACCGGCAGCGCCGAGGACCCGGCCGCGGACCTCGGGTTCCTGCTGCACAAGCACCCCGACAAGGTCCAGCGGTTCACCACGTCGCACGGAGAGGCCCACGTCTTCTACCCCGAGGCGGCGGACGAGGTCTGCACCGCGGCGCTGCTGCTGGACATCGACCCGATCGCACTGGTCCGCAAGGGCCGGGGCGACGGCAGGGGGCGCGGCGGCTCGCCCGACTTCGCGCTCTCCCAGTACGTCAACGACCGCCCGTACGCGGCGTCCTCGCTGCTCGCGGTGGCGCTGCGGACGGTGTTCCGGTCCGCGATGAAGGGCGCCTGCCCGGCCCGGCCCGAACTGCCCGGGCGGGCCCGTCCGCTGCGCATCGACCTGCCCGCCGTGCCCGCCAACGGCGCGGGTGACGGCGGCGGCCCGGCCCTGGTGGTCCGGCTGTTCGAACCGCTGGGCTGGCAGGTCGAGGCGACGGCGATCCCGCTGGACGAGTCGTTCCCCGAGTGGGGCGAGTCCCGCTACGTGCGGATCGCGCTCTCCTCCGGAACGGTACGGCTCGCCGACGCGCTCCAGCAGCTGTACGTGCTGCTGCCGGTGCTGGACGGTGCCAAGCACTACTGGGTCGCCCCGGACGAGGTGGACAAGCTGCTCGCCGCCGGCCAGGGCTGGCTGGCGGCCCACCCGGAGCGCGCCCTGATCACCCGCCGCTACCTGGCCCGGCGCTGGTCGCTGACCCGGGCCGCGATGGAGCGCCTGGAGCTGGCCCGGCTGGCGGAGGCCGACGACCGCGAGGTCGAGGAGATCGACAACGCGGTCGACGACCGGCCCGAGGAGGAGGTCCGGCCCGAGGAGGAGGTCGGGCCCGAGGAGGAGGTCGGGCCTGAGAAGGAGGCCGGGGAGCAGCCGGAGCCCCGGCAGCCCTCCCTCGCCGAGCGGCGCCGCGCCGCGATCCTTACCGCGCTGCGTGAGAGCGGTGCCGCCCGTGTCGCCGATCTCGGTTGCGGCCAGGGCGAGTTGATCGGCGAGCTGCTCAAGGACCCCCGGTTCACCGGGATCCTCGGCGTGGACGTCTCCGTCCGGGCGCTGCGGGCGGCGAGTCGTAAGCTGGGCCTGGAGCGGTTGCCGGAGCGTCAGGCGGCCCGGGTGTCGCTGGCACAGGGAGCGCTCACCTACACCGACGCCCGGCTCAAGGGCTTCGACGCGGCGGTGCTGTGCGAGGTGATCGAGCACCTGGACCTGCCGCGGCTGCCCGCGCTGGAGTACGCAGTGTTCGGCGCCGCCCGGCCGAGGACGGTCGTGGTCACCACGCCGAACGCCGAGTACAACGTCCGCTGGGAGAGCCTGCCGGCGGGCGCCGTCCGGCACGCCGACCACCGCTTCGAGTGGTCCCGGGCCGAGTTCCGCGCCTGGGCCGGGAAGGTCGCCGCCGCGTACGGCTACACCGTGGAGCTGCGCCCGGTCGGCCCGGAGGACGAGGAGGTCGGCGCCCCGACCCAGCTGGCCCTGTTCACCATGACCACGACGCCCGAAGGAGGCGAGCCCCGATGACCGATGACACGACCGACACCCCTGGCGACGACCAGGGCCAGGACCGCGCGGAGAGCACCACCCCCCGCCGCCTCCCCGTCACCGACGTCTCCCTCGTCGTCCTGATCGGCACCAGCGGCGCGGGCAAGTCCACCTTCGCCCGTCGCCACTTCCTGCCCACCCAGGTGATCTCCTCCGACTTCTGCCGGGGCCTGGTCGCCGACGACGAGAACGACCAGTCCGCCTCCGCCGAGGCCTTCGACGTCCTGCACTACATCGTCGGCAAGCGACTGGCGGCCGGCCGGCTGACCGTCGTGGACGCCACCAACGTCCAGCCCGAGGCCCGCCGTCAGCTGGTCGCGATCGCCCGCGAGCACGACGTGCTGCCGATCGCGATCGTCCTGGACGTCCCGCCGGGGGTGTGCGCCGAGCGCAACCGCTCCCGCCCGGACCGTCGGCTGCCGGCCCACGTGATCCCCCGCCAGCACCGCGAGCTGCGCCGTTCCCTCCGGGGCCTGGAGCGCGAGGGCTTCCGAAAGGTGCACGTCCTGCGTGGCGAGGCCGAGGTGGCGGCGGCCGGGGTCGAGCTGGAGAAGCGCTACAACGACCTGCGCCACCTCACCGGCCCGTTCGACATCGTCGGCGACATCCACGGCTGCCGCTCCGAGCTGGAGACCCTGCTGACCAGGCTCGGCTACACCCTCACCCGGGACGCCGAGGGCCGCCCGGTGGACGCCGCGCACCCCGCGGGCCGCACCGCCGTCTTCGTCGGCGACCTGGTCGACCGCGGCCCGGACACCCCGGGCGTGCTGCGCCTGGTGATGGGCATGGTGGCGGCCGGCCACGCGCTCTGCGTGCCGGGCAACCACGAGAACAAGCTCGGCCGGGCGCTGGACGGCAAGAAGGTCAACGTCGCCTACGGCCTCCAGGAGTCGCTGGACCAGCTGGCCGGGGAGAGCGAGGAGTTCCGGGCCGAGGCCCGCGCGTTCATGCGTGGTCTGGTCAGCCACTACCTGCTGGACGGCGGCGCCCTGGTGGTCTGCCACGCCGGCCTGCCGGAGAGGTACCACGGCCGCAACTCCGGCCGGGTCCGCTCGCACGCGCTGTACGGGGAGACCACCGGCGAGACCGACGAGTACGGCCTGCCGGTGCGCTACCCGTGGGCGGAGGAGTACCGGGGCCGGGCGCTGGTGGTCTACGGCCACACCCCGGTGCCGTCGGCGAGCTTCGTCAACAACACCGTCTGCCTGGACACCGGCTGCGTCTTCGGCGGCAGTCTGACCGCGCTGCGCTACCCGGAACGCGAGCTGGTGAGCGTCGAGGCCGAGCGCGAGTGGTACGCCCCGGTCCGCCCGCTGATCACCGACGCGCCGGGCGCCCGCGAGGGCCGTCCGCTGGACCTCGCCGACGTGGCCGGGCGCCGGACCGTCGAGACCGGGCTGCACGGGCGGGTGGCCGTGCGGGAGGAGAACGCGGCCGCCGCACTGGAGGTGATGAGCCGCTTCGCGCTGGACCCGCGGCTGCTCGCCTACCTGCCGCCGACGATGGCGCCGAGCGCCACCTCCCGTCGGGAGGGCTACCTGGAGCACCCGGAGGAGGCCTTCCTCGGCTACCGGGCGGACGGCGTGCGGCACCTGGTCTGCGAGGAGAAGCACATGGGCTCGCGCGCGGTGCTGCTGGTCGCCAGGGACGGGGCCGCGCTGGAGCGCCGCTTCGGCGTGGCCGGCCCCGGCGCGATCTGGACCCGGACCGGCCGTGCCTTCCTCGCCGACGAGGAGTTGACCGGCGCCGTGCTCGACCGGGTCCGCGCGGCCGCCGAGCGTTCCGGGCTGTTCGAGGAGCTGGCCACCGACTGGCTGCTGCTGGACGCCGAGCTGATGCCCTGGTCGCTGAAGGCGGTGGAGCTGCTGCGCCGCCAGTACGCGGCGGTCGGCGCGGCGGCGGGCGCCGCCCTGCCGGAGGTGCTGTCCGCGCTGGAGCGGGCGGCCGGGCGCGGCCTGGACCTGGCCGGCCTGACCGCCCGCCAGCGGCAGCGCGCGGCCGACGCGCGGGCGTTCACCGAGGCGTACCGGCGCTACTGCTGGCCGACCGAGGGCCTGTCGGGCATCCGGCTCGCGCCGTTCCAGTTGCTCGCGGCCGAGGGGGCGAACCTCGCGGTGCGCCCGCACGACGAGCACCTGGCCTGGATCGACCGCCTGGTGGCCGCCGACGCGTCCGACGGGCCTGACGCGCCCGACTCCGCCGACGGCACGGAGCACCAGGAGCGCCCGGAGCCCCGGAAGGAGCCGGTGCTGCACCGCACCCGCCGGATCCTGGTGGACACCGAGGACGAGGCCTCGACGGCCGCCGCCACGGCCTGGTGGGAGGAGCTGACCGCGGCGGGCGGTGAGGGCATGGTGGTCAAGCCGCTGGCCTCGCTGGTGCGCACCGCGCGCGGAGAGGGCCGGCCGGGCGGCCTGGTGCAGCCCGGCGTGAAGGTGCGCGGCCGGGAGTACCTGCGGATCATCTACGGTCCGGACTACACCGAGCACCTCGACCGGCTGCGCCTGCGCGCGCTGGGCCACAAGCGCTCGCTGGCGCTGCGCGAGTACGCGCTGGGCCTGGAGGCGCTGGACCGGCTGGCGGCGGGGGAGCCGCTGTGGCGGGTGCACGAGCCGGTCTTCGCGGTGCTCGCACTGGAGTCGGAGCCGGTCGACCCGCGGCTGTGAGGGCGGTGCCGCAGGAGGGGAGCTCCCCGTGGGCTCCCCTCCTCCGGCCCGTCTCTGTATAGAAATTCCGGGCATCGTATAGACTTGCTGCTTTCCCGTAGTCCCGTCACCCCAGGAGCCCGGCATGGCCTTCAACCTCCGGAACAGGCACTTCCTCAAGGAGCTCGACTTCACGCCCCAGGAGTTCCGCTTCCTGGTGGACCTCGCCGCCACGCTCAAGGCGGCGAAGTACGCGGGCACCGAGCAGCCCCGGCTGCGCGGCAAGAACATCGCGCTGATCTTCGAGAAGACCTCCACCCGCACCCGCTGCGCCTTCGAGGTCGCCGCCCATGACCAGGGCGCCACCACCACCTACCTGGACCCCGCGGGCTCGCAGATCGGCCACAAGGAGTCCATCAAGGACACCGCCCGGGTGCTCGGCCGGATGTTCGACGGCATCGAGTACCGCGGCCACGGCCAGGAGGTCGTCGAGGAGCTGGCCGAGTACGCCGGCGTCCCGGTCTGGAACGGCCTGACCGACGAGTGGCACCCCACCCAGATGCTGGCCGACGTGCTCACCGTCACCGAGCACACCGCCAAGCCGCTGTCCGAGGTCGCCCTCGCCTACCTCGGCGACGCCCGCTCCAACATGGGCAACTCGCTGCTGGTCACCGGCGCCCTGCTCGGCATGGACATCCGGATCGTCGCCCCGCGCGCGCTCTGGCCCACCGAGGAGGTGCAGAAGTCGGCACAGACCCTGGCCGGGACGACCGGCGCCCGGATCACCCTGACCGAGGACGTGGCCGAGGGCGTGGCCGGCGCCGACTTCCTCTACACCGACGTCTGGGTCTCGATGGGCGAGCCCAAGGAGGTCTGGGCCGAGCGGATCGAGCTGCTCAAGCCGTACCAGGTCTCCATGGACACCGTCCGGGCCACCGGCAACCCGGACGTGAAGTTCCTGCACTGCCTGCCCGCCTTCCACGACCTCGGCACGGTGGTCGGGCGGCAGATGCACGAGGCGACCGGCATGACCGAGCTGGAGTGCACCGACGAGCTGTTCGAGTCGGCGCACTCCATCGTGTTCGACCAGGCCGAGAACCGGCTGCACACCATCAAGGCGGTGCTGGTCGCCACCCTCGGCTCCTGACCGGCCTTAACCGGCCCCGACCCGGCCCTGGCCGGCCCGGAGGCCGCGGAGGCCGCCGGGCCGGGGCCGGCTCGGCGCCCGGCCTCAGCCGTCCAGCTTGACGCAGGCCACCCGGTCGCCCGCCGCGTGCGGGCCGGCCGGGGTGCCCGCGTGCAGCACC
The DNA here is from genome assembly GCF_042724755.1 of Kitasatospora sp. NPDC127067. Taxonomy (NCBI): domain Bacteria; kingdom Bacillati; phylum Actinomycetota; class Actinomycetes; order Kitasatosporales; family Streptomycetaceae; genus Kitasatospora; species Kitasatospora sp. NPDC127067. The sequence continues at coordinate 29,549 of NZ_JBHXEM010000059.1, forward strand.
AGCGAGCGGGCCTCGCCCGGCCGCGGCTGCCAGGCCACCGCGGTGGTGGCGCTGCCCCCGCCCCGCCCGTCGGTGCGCAGCACCAACCGCAGTTCGTTGCGCTCGTTGGCGTACACCGGGTCGCTGGACGGCTGCACCGGGTCGACCTCGTCCTGGTAGTGCGGCCCGGAGGAGGCCGGGTCGGCCCCGCAGCCGCCGGTGTGCAGGTGCACCGGGAACTCGTGGTCGGGGGCGAGCCCGGAGGCCGTCAGGGTGAGTACCGTCCGCCCGGGCACCGAGCGGTCGGTGACGATCCGAACGTGCGAGCCGTACGGCACCAGGTCGCTCGCGTAGCTGATGGCGGCCGGCGGGACGAAGGCGGTGGCCGGGTCGAAGTCGGCGTCGACGACGGAGACCGGCGAGGTGGCGGGGACGAGCAGGGCCAGTGGCAGCAGGGCGGCGGCGAGCGGAGCGGTCATCGGGACGGGGCCTTCCACGGGCGGGGCGGGGGTCGCCCTGCTAACGCGGCCGGGGCTCCGAGGACACCCGGCCCGTGGCGGCTCAGTCGCGCCGGATCCCCCGGATCTCGCAGCGCGGCCCGCTGGCCCGCATCAGCCGCAGGTCGGCGGTGACCAGCGGCACCCCGTACCGCTCGGCGACCGCGACGTACGCGGCGTCGTCCGGGGTGAGGTTGTCCTTGAGCTCCCAGATCCGGCCGAGCAGCGGCGCCACCTCGACCTTGCGGATCGTCACCGCCGCGAGTTCTCCGGTGAGTTCGGCGACCCGCTCGGCGGTCAGTTCCTTGGCCAGGTAGAGCCCGCGCAGCGACTGCATCACCTCGATGACGATGTGCTCGGGCGCCACCCATTCGCCGCCGGAGGCGAGTTCCGCGCGGGCCCGGATCCCGCGCGGGCCCTGGTCGGCGAGCGCCAGTACCAGCGCGGATGCGTCCACCACGATCATCTGTCGGCCCCTGCCCGTTTCCGCACGTCGAGTCACCGGCCACGGTACCGGGGCGGCCCGCGGGCGCGTCCCGCGGATCCCTGCCGTCCCCTCGCGCCCCGTGACGAGGTGGGCGCCCCGCTTGCCCCGCCTGCCCCGCCTGCCGCGCCCGCCCCGCACGGCCGGCCGTCGGGGCCCGGAAGCCGCGTCACGGGCGGGGGCGGGGCGGGGGCGGGGCGGCGGTCAGGACAGGATCAGCAGTCCGGCCAGCAGTGAGGCGGCGTTGGCGGTGCCGGCGGCGAGCCAGGGCAGCGGGTCGCGCGGGCGGAGCCCGGCGAGCGGGCCCAGCAGCAGCGCCTCGACGGCGCAGACCGCGGCCTCGCCGAGCGTGAAGCCCGTCCAGTACGCTGCCGCCGGCCCGTCGGTCCAGTGCCGGAGGGTCCACCAGAGCAGCGGGTGCGTCACCAGGTTGACCAGGACGGCGGCCGCGGCCGCCCGCCCGGGTCGGACCCGCCCCACGCGGACGAGGGCGGCCGTGTAGACGGGCGTCTCGGTCAGCAGGGTGAGGGCGAGGGCCACCGGGTAGCGCACGGCGGGGATCGTGCCACGGAGAGGGGGAGCATGGCGACCACGAGCGCGGGCGCGACCACCGGCGCCACCGGCGCCCCCAGCGCCCCCGGAACCGCGGGAACCGCAGGAGCCGGGGGAGCCGCCTGGCCCGCGCCAGGCCCGGCCGCCCGGCCCGGCGTCGCGCCGTTCGCGGGCTTCGCCCTGTCGGCCGTCCTCGCCCTGGCGCTGGCGCTGCGGGCGCCGACCGGCCTGGCGGTGCTGGGCCTGGCCGTCTTCGGCCTGCTGCACAACGTGCTGGAGCTGCGCTACGTGGCCGGCCGCTTCGCCGTCGTGCTGACCGGCCCGCTGCTGCGGCTGCTGCTGGCGCTGGTGACCGGCATCGTGCTGTGCCGTCTGTTGCCGCCTTCGCGGGCCGCCCAGTCGGCGGAGATCCTGCTCGCGTACGGCCTGCTGGCGGCGGCCTGCCGGTACGGGCTGCGCGGCCGTCCCCGGCTGCTGCTCGCGGGCGTGGTGCTGCTGGGGGCGGCCGGCGCGGCCTCGCTGGCGTTTCCCGCGTACCACTTCGTGGTGCTGGCCCATCTGCACAACGTGGTGCCGCTGCTGTTCCTGGCCGAGTGGTCGCGCCGGCTGGCGCGGGGCCGTGCGGCGTTCCTGGCGTTGCAGTCGGCCTGGGTGCTGCTGGTGCCGGCCCTGTTGTTGAGCGGTCTGCTGGACGGGCTGCTGTCCCAGCGCCCCGGTGGCTGGACGGACCGGCTGGCGGCGGCGTACACCCCGCCGGCCCTGCTGACGCCGCAGGCGGGGCTGCGCTTCCTGGCGGTGTTCGCCTTCCTCCAGTCGATGCACTACGTGGTCTGGGTGTGGTTCCTGCCGCGGTACGCGCCGGAGGCGGCGGAGCGCTTCGACGCCCGGGTTCCGGGGCTGCTCGGGGTGCGGGCCTGGGGGCTGGGCGCGGTCCTGGGGCTGCTGCTGGCCCTGTTGTTCGCCGTGGATTACGCCCGGGGCCGGTCGGTGTACGCCGCGTTGGCGAGTTACCACGCCTATCTGGAGTTCCCGGTGCTGCTGATGCTGGTTCTGGGCCCGGGAGTGAACCGGGGGCGAACGGAGGAGGAAGAGTGACGACGATCCGGCTGGCCGACATCGCCCCCTCGCCGACCGGCGGTTCCGGTGGTGAGCTTGTGGTGGTGCTGCTGGTGGCGGCGGCTGTCCTGGCGGGTGCGGTGTGGCTGATCAGGCTGGAGCGCAAGCGGCGCGGCCCGGACGACCGGTGAGCCACGGCATGCACTATGGTTTATCTCGACATCGAGATAACTGCCCTTTACGATATATCTCGACATCAAGATACTTGCCGAGAGGCGCTCGCCGGCGATGCGGGCAAGGTCAGCCTAAGTAAGGGTGACCTTACCACCGCGTGACGGCCGGATATCGCACGAAGCACCCAGAAGGAGTCAGTCGTGTCCGCGAACAGCTTCGACGCCCGCAGCTCGCTGCAGGTGGGCGACGAGTCGTACGAGATCTTCAAGCTCTCCGCCGTCGAGGGTTCCGAGCGGCTGCCGTACAGCCTCAAGGTGCTGCTGGAGAACCTGCTCCGCACGGAGGACGGCGCGAACATCACCGCCGACCACATCCGCGCCCTCGGCGCCTGGGACGAGAACGCCCAGCCGAGCCAGGAGATCCAGTTCACGCCGGCCCGCGTGATCATGCAGGACTTCACCGGCGTGCCGTGCGTGGTCGACCTCGCCACCATGCGCGAGGCCGTCAAGGAGCTGGGCGGCGACCCGGCCAAGATCAACCCGCTGGCCCCGGCCGAGCTGGTCATCGACCACTCGGTCATCGCCGACAAGTTCGGCACCAAGGACGCGTTCACCCAGAACGTCGAGATCGAGTACGGCCGCAACAAGGAGCGCTACCAGTTCCTGCGCTGGGGCCAGACCGCCTTCGACGAGTTCAAGGTCGTCCCGCCGGGCACCGGCATCGTCCACCAGGTGAACATCGAGCACCTGGCCCGCACCGTCATGGTCCGCGGCGGTCAGGCCTACCCGGACACCTGCGTCGGCACCGACTCGCACACCACCATGGTCAACGGCCTGGGCGTGCTGGGTTGGGGCGTCGGCGGCATCGAGGCCGAGGCCGCCATGCTCGGCCAGCCGGTCTCCATGCTGATCCCGCGCGTCGTCGGCTTCAAGCTGACCGGCGAGCTGCCGGCCGGCACCACCGCCACCGACCTGGTGCTCACCATCACCGAGATGCTGCGCAAGCACGGTGTGGTCGGCAAGTTCGTCGAGTTCTACGGCGACGGCATCGGCTCCATCCCGCTGGCCAACCGCGCCACCATCGGCAACATGTCGCCGGAGTTCGGCTCGACCTGCGCGATCTTCCCGATCGACGCCGAGACCATCAACTACCTGAAGCTCACCGGCCGCGACGAGCAGCAGCTCGCCCTGGTCGAGGCGTACGCCAAGGAGCAGGGTCTCTGGCACAACCCGTCGCACGAGCCGGTCTACTCCGAGTACCTGGAGCTGGACGTCTCCACCGTCGTCCCGTCGATCTCCGGCCCGAAGCGCCCGCAGGACCGCGTGATCCTGGCCGAGGCCGCCGAGCGGTTCGCCGAGGCGCTGCCGACCTACTCCGCCGAGGCCTCGAAGCCGACCGCCGTCACCGCCCCCGACGGCTCGTCCTACGAGATCGACAACGGCGCGGTCGTGATCGCCTCGATCACCTCCTGCACCAACACCTCCAACCCCTCCGTCATGCTGGGCGCCGCCCTGCTGGCGAAGAAGGCCGTGGAGAAGGGCCTGCGCGTCAAGCCCTGGGTCAAGACCACCCTGGCGCCCGGCTCCAAGGTCGTCATGGACTACTACGAGAAGGCCGGCCTGCTCCCGTACATGGAGAAGCTGGGCTTCAACCTGGTCGGCTACGGCTGCGTCACCTGCATCGGCAACTCGGGCCCGCTGCCCGAGGAGGTCTCGGCCGCCGTCAACGAGGCCGACCTCGCGGTCGTCTCGGTGCTCTCCGGCAACCGCAACTTCGAGGGCCGGATCAACCCGGACGTCAAGATGAACTACCTGGCCTCCCCGCCGCTGGTGGTCGCCTACGCCCTCGCCGGCAACATGAACATCGACATCACCAAGGACGCCCTGGGTCAGGACGCCGACGGCAACGACGTGTTCCTCGCCGACATCTGGCCGTCCGAGCAGGAGGTCGCCGACACCGTCGCCGGCTCCATCGACGAGGCCATGTTCGACAAGGGCTACCAGGACGTCTTCGCCGGTGACCACCGCTGGCAGTCGCTCCCGGTCCCGACCGGCAACACCTTCGAGTGGGACGCCGAGTCCACCTACGTCCGCAAGCCCCCGTACTTCGAGGGCATGGCCAAGACCCCGAGCCCGGTGACCGACATCGCCGGCGCCCGCGTCCTGGCCAAGCTGGGCGACTCGGTCACCACCGACCACATCTCCCCGGCCGGCAACATCAAGCCGGGCACCCCGGCGGCGCAGTACCTGACCGCCAACGGTGTCGAGAAGCGCGACTTCAACTCCTACGGTTCCCGTCGTGGCAACCACGAGGTGATGATCCGCGGCACCTTCGCCAACATCCGCCTGCGCAACCAGATCGCGCCGGGCACCGAGGGCGGCTACACCCGCGACTTCACCCAGGCCGACGCGCCGGTGTCGTTCATCTACGACGCCTCGCAGAACTACCAGGCCGCCGGCATCCCGCTGGTCGTCCTGGCCGGCAAGGAGTACGGCTCCGGCTCGTCCCGCGACTGGGCCGCCAAGGGCACCGCGCTGCTGGGCGTCAAGGCCGTCATCGCCGAGTCGTACGAGCGCATCCATCGCTCGAACCTGATCGGCATGGGCGTCCTGCCGCTGCAGTTCCCGGAGGGCGAGAACGCCGAGTCCCTCGGCCTGACCGGCGAGGAGACCTTCTCCTTCACCGGCGTGACCGAGCTCAACGAGGGCCGCACCCCGAAGACCGTCAAGGTCAAGGCCGGTGACGTCGAGTTCGACGCGGTCGTGCGCATCGACACCCCCGGTGAGGCGGACTACTACCGCAACGGCGGCATCCTGCAGTACGTGCTGCGCTCGCTCATCGGCTGATCGGGCTCACCGACTGATCGGGCACGGCGGCCGAGTCCCGCACGGCCCGAGGAGGGGCCGGACCGCACATCGCGGTCCGGCCCCTCTTTTGCATGCTGCACCGACCGGGCCCGCCCCCTTGTGCGGTGAACGGCAGATGGACTAAACCTCTCTCTCATCTGGTCCAGACCATTTGACGCCGCTTCAGAGAACAGGTCCGGTATGCCCACTCGCGCCTCAGCCCTGCTCGCCGCCGCCACCGTCGCCGCGCTGCTCGCCGCCCCCGCCACCGCCAACGCCGCCGACGGACGGCACGGCCCGAAGCTGAAGGGCCAGCGGGTCGGCTACTTCACCCAGTGGGGCGCCGACAGCTCCGCCAAGCGGGTCCAGGAGTCCGGCCAGGCGGCCAGGCTCACCGTCATCAACTACGCCTTCGGCAACGTCTCCGCCGAGGGCACCTGCTTCGAGAGCAACGAGGCCGGCCAGGGTGACGCCCACAACGACTACCAGCGCTCCTTCTCCGCGGCCGAGTCGGTGGACGGCGTGGCCGACGCCCCGGGCCAGAAGCTGAAGGGCCACTTCAACCAGCTGCGCAAGCTCAAGGCGAAGAACCCCCAACTGCGCACGGTCGTCTCGCTGGGCGGCTGGAGCTGGTCCAAGTACTTCTCCGACGCGGCCGCCACCCCCGAGGCCCGCAAGAAGTTCGTCTCCTCCTGCATCGACCTCTACCTCAAGGGCGACGTGCCGGTCCTGGCCGGTTCCCCGGAGGGCGGCAAGGGCGCGGCCGCGGGCGTCTTCGACGGCATCGACGTCGACTGGGAGTACCCGGGCGGCGGCGGGGACGCGGGCAACGTGGTCCGGCCCGAGGACGGCCGCAACTTCACCCTGCTGATGCAGGAGTTCCGCGACCAGCTGGACGCCCTGAGCGGCAGGAAGGGCAAGCACTACCTGCTGACCGCCGCCGTGGCCGCCAACGAGACCGTCGCCGACCGGCTGGAACTGCCCCGGCTCAGCGAGTCGATGGACTGGCTGAACGTGATGACCTACGACCTGCACGGTCCGTGGGAGGGCAAGGGCCCGGCCAACCACCAGGCCAACCTGTACTCCGACCCGACCGACCCGGACCCGCGCCGGCGCAGCGCCGACACCGCCGTGACGCACTACCAGGAGCGCGGGATGCCCTCCGAGCAGCTCGTCCTCGGTGCCCCGCTGTACGGCCACGGCTGGACCGGCGTCGCCCCCGGCAAGCGCGGCGGCCTCTTCCAGAGCGCCACCGCGGCCGCGCCCGACCACTCGTACCAGGAGATCAACGCGCTGCCGGGCAAGGTCTACCTGGACCGTGACCACGGCGCGTCCTGGAAGTACGACGGCACCACCTTCTACAGCTACGACACGGCCGAGGTGCTCACCCAGAAGGCGCGGTACACGCGCTGGAACGACCTGGCCGGGGTGATGGTCTGGTCGCTGGACGGCGACGACGCCCAGGGCAGCGCGATCGCCGCGCTGGACCGCGGTCTGCGCCGCGACTGACCGCCCCGCATCCAGGGCCCGCCGCGGACGCACCCGCGGCGGGCCCCCGCTACGCCGGCTGCGCGCGCGGACGCGAACCGTCCCGGCGAGCCGGCCGTGGCGGTGAAGGCCCTTTCGGCGTACGGCCGTTGCGGCCGTACGGCCGGTCAGGCCCGGGGGCGGCCCGTCAGACCCGGTCGCAGGCCTGCGCCCGCAGCGCGCGGGCCAGGTCGTCCCGGCGCTCCAGCACCAGACGGCGCAGCGCGGGCGCGGCCTGCGGGTGCCCGGCCAGCCAGGCGTCGGCCTCGGCCAGGGTCTGCTCGTCGGTCTGGGCGATCGGGAAGAAGCCGCCGACGATCCGCATCGCGATCTCGATGGTCCGGTCGGCCCAGATCCGCTCCAGCAGCTTGAAGTACGGCGCCGCGTAGAGGGCGCTCAGGTCGCGCTGGGAGGGGATCGAGAAGCCCGCGGTGTTGGCCTCGACCAGGGCGCTCGGCAGCTCGTCCGAGTCGATCACGGCCGACCAGGCGGCGGCCTTGGCCTCCGCGGTGGGCCGGGCGGCCAGGCACTGGGTGTGGTGCCGCTTGCCGCTCGCGGTGTTGTCGGCGGCGAGTTCGGCGGCCAGCTCCTCGTCGGAGGCCTGGCCGGAGGCGGCCAGCGCCAGCCACAGCGACCAGCGCAGGTCCTGGTCGACCTCCAGACCGTCGATCCGGGCGCTGCCGGACAGCAGGCCGCGGACCAGGCCGAGGTGCTCGGCGCCGCCCGCGGTCTGGGCGAGGAAGCGGGCCCAGGCCAGCTGGTGGTCGCTGCCGGGGACGGCTTCGCGCAGCTCGCGCAGGGCGCCGTCGGCGAGCAGCCGGCCGCCCTCGCCGCGCCAGGCCGGGTCCGCGTACAGGTCGACGGCGGTCTTGGCCTGGGCGTGCAGCGACTGGAGCACGCCGATGTTGCCCTCCTGGCCGGCGAACCGCAGCACCAGGGCGACGTAGTCGCGGGCCGGCATCAGGCCGTCCCGGGTGAGGTTCCAGACCGCGGACCAGGTCAGCGCCCGGGCCAGCTCGTCGCGGATGTCGCCGAGGCCGGCGCGCAGGTTCTCCAGCGACTCCTCGTCGAAGCGGATCTTGCAGTAGGTCAGGTCGTCGTCGTTGAGCAGCACCAGCGCCGGGCGGGGCAGGCCGGCGGCCTCGGCGACGACGGTCCGGGCGCCGGTGACGTCCAGTTCGATCCGCCGGGTGCGCACCAGGGCGCCGTCGGCGTCCCGGTCGTACAGGCCGACCGCGATCCGGTGGGGGCGCAGCACCTCGCCGTCCTGGAGCACCGCCAGCTCGGTGATCCGGCCCTCGGCGTCGGTGGTGACCTGCGGGGTGAGCGAGTTGACCCCGGAGGTCTGGAGCCAGGCGGCGGCCCAGGCCTTGAGGTCGCGGCCGCTGGTCTCCTCCAGCACCTCCAGCAGGTCGCCCAGCTCGGTGTTGCCGAAGGCGTGGCGCTTGAAGTAGCGGCGGGCGCCCTCGAAGAAGGCCTCGGACCCGACGTACGCCACCAGCTGCTTGAGGACGGAGGCGCCCTTGGCGTAGGTGATGCCGTCGAAGTTGAGCTTGGCGTCCTCCAGGTCCCGGATGTCCGCGGTGATCGGGTGGGTGGTGGGGAACTGGTCCTGCCGGTAGGCCCAGGCCTTGCGCTGGTTGGCGAAGGTGACCCAGGCGGAGGAGTAGCGGGTGCGGGCGCCGATCAGGCCGTAGGAGCCCATGAAGTCGGCGAAGGACTCCTTCAGCCACAGGTCGTCCCACCAGCGCATGGTGACCAGGTCGCCGAACCACATGTGCGCCATCTCGTGCAGGATGACGTTGGCCCGGCCCTCGTACGCGGCGTCGGTGACCTTCGAGCGGAAGACGAACTCCTCGCGGAAGGTCACGCAGCCGGGGTTCTCCATCGCGCCGATGTTGTACTCGGGAACGAAGGCCTGGTCGTACTTGCCGAACGGGTACGGGTAGTCGAACTCCTCGTGGAAGAAGTCGAGTCCGAGCTTGGTGACGCCGAGGATCTCGTCCGCGTCGAAGTACGGGGCCAGCGACTGGCGGCACATCGCGGAGAGCGGGATCTCCAGCGCGGTGCCGTCGGCCAGCTCGCGGCGGTAGTGGTCGCGGGCGACGTGGTACGGGCCGGCGACGACGGCGGTGAGGTAGGTGGAGATCGGCTTGGTCGGCGCGAACTCCCAGGTGCGGCCGCCGTCCTGTGCGGCGGCGTCCTGCCCGGTGCCGTCCTGCTCGGTGACCTTCTCGTGCGGGGCGTTGGACCACACGTTCCAGGCGGCCGGGGCGGTCACGGTGAAGGTGAACGGGGCCTTCAGGTCGGGCTGCTCGAAGTTCGCGAACACCCGGCGGGCGTCGGCCGGCTCGTAGTGGGTGTAGAGGTAGGTCTCGCCGTCCACCGGGTCGACGAAGCGGTGCAGGCCCTCGCCGGTGCGGCTGTAGGCGCAGTCCGCCTCGACGGTCAGCACGTTCTCGGCGGCCAGGCCGTCGACGTGCACCCGGGCGCCGTCGTAGGCGGTGGCCGGGTCGAGGGCTCGGCCGTTCAGGGTGACCGAGCGGACGGCGGGGGCGAGCAGGTCGAGGAAGGTGCCGGCACCGGGCTGGGAGCAGCGGAAGGTGACGGTGGTGGTGGAGCGGAAGGTGCCGGCCGCCCGGTCAGGGGCCGAGGTCACGTCCAGCCGGACCCGGTAGCCGTCCACGGTCAGGATGCTGGCCCGCTGCTGCGCCTCGTCGCGGCTGAGGTTCTTGCCCGGCACGGCGGTACTCCTTTGTCCGGCTCGCACGGTGGTGCGCCTGTGGGTGGTGCGGTCTCGCGCGGGGTGTACCCCGCGCGCGGGGTCATCCTTTCACGCCGCTCGCCGTCAGTACCATTGCACAGGCCGCCGCGTTCGCGCCGGAATCAGCGGCCCCGGGCGGGTGTTGGCGTTCCGGGGGTGGAACTCCTCCCTGCCCAGGATCGCCTCACGAAGGACACCACCAGTGACGACTGCCACTGAGCGCAAGACCGCCGACTTCTGGTTCGACCCGGCCTGCCCGTGGGCGTGGATGACCTCCCGCTGGATGGTCGAGGTCGAGCGGCTGCGTCCGGTCGACGTGCGCTGGCACGTGATGAGCCTGTCGGTGCTCAACGAGCACCGGGACCTCCCGGAGAGCTACCGGGAGCTGCTGGACAACGCCTGGAGCGCGGTGCGGGTCTGCATCGCCGCCGCGGAGCAGCACGGGCCGCAGGTGCTCGGCCGGCTCTACACCGAGCTGGGCGTGCGCTTCCACAACCAGGGCCTGCCGCAGAACCGGGAGACCATCGAGGCCGCCCTGGTGGCCGCGGGCCTGCCGGCGGAGCTGGCCGACGCGGGCGGCACGGACGCCTACGACGACGCCCTGCGCGCCTCGCACAAGGAGGGCATCACCCTGGTCGGCGAGGACGTCGGCACCCCGGTGATCGCGGTCGAGGGCGCGGACGGCGAGCGGGTGGCCTTCTTCGGCCCGGTGGTCACCCCCGCCCCGAAGGGCGAGGCCGCGGCCCGGCTGTGGGACGGCACCCTGCTGGTGGCCTCCACCCCGGGCTTCTACGAGATCAAGCGCACCCGCACGGCCGGCCCGTCCTTCGAGTGAGCCGTACGTAGTTCCCCGGAAACGCGGCAGGGCCCGGTACCGATCGGTACCGGGCCCTCGCCTTCGCTGACGGGAAGGTCAGCGCAGGGCGGCGTCCCGGCGCTGCTTGAGCAGCCCGGCGACGGTGAGCAGCGCGACCAGCACGCCGGCCGCGTACAGCTGGTCGCGGTTGCCCTCGGTGGTGGTCATCAGGGCGAGGATGGCGGCCACGGCGGCCATCGCGACCCAGGTGAGGTACGGGTAGCCCCACATCTTCACGGTGAGCAGCTCGGGCGCCTCGCGCTCCAGCCGGCGGCGCATCCGCAGCTGGACGACGCAGATGAACAGCCAGACCACCAGGATCGCCACGCCGGTGGTGTTCATCAGCCAGGTGAACACGGTGTCCGGCCAGAACTTGGCCGCCAGCACGGCGCCGAAGCCGAACAGGCAGGAGATCAGCACGGCTCTGCGCGGCACGCCGCCGCTGACCTTGGCCAGCGCCTTGGGGCCCTGGCCGCGGCCGACCAGCGAGTACGCCATCCGGGAGGCGCCGTAGATGTTGGCGTTCATCGCGGACAGCAGCGCGACCAGCACCACCACCTGCATGATCGTTCCGGCGGCGGGCACCCCGAGGTGGCTCAGCACGGTGACGTACGGGCCGTCGGCGACGACCTTCGGGTCCTTCCAGGAGACCAGGGTGACCACCAGGGCCATCGAGCCGATGTAGAAGATCGCGATCCGCCACACCGCGGTGCGCACGGCGTTGGCGACGTTCTTCTTGGGGTCGTCGGACTCGGCGGCGGCGATGGTGACGGTCTCCAGGCCGCCGTACGCGAAGACCGAGGCGAGCAGGCCGATGATCAGTCCGTCGACGCCGTTGGGCAGGAAGCCGCCCTGGCCGGTGAGGTTCGCCGTGCCGGGGGCGCCGGGGCCGATCACCCCGGCGATGCCGAGCCCGCCGAGGACCAGGAAGGCGATGATCGCGGCGACCTTGATCGCGGCGAACCAGAACTCGAACTCGCCGAAGTTCTTCACCGCGGTGAGGTTGCTGGCGCAGAAGAAGGCCATGAACAGGCCGACCCAGACCCAGGCGGAGACGCCGGGGATCCAGCCGTTGACGATCTTCCCGGCGGCGGTGGCCTCGGCGGCGACGCCGCAGCAGAGCATCACCCAGTACATCCAGCCGGCCGTGATCCCGGCCCAGGGGCCGATCTCCTTCTCGGCGTGCACCGAGAACGAGCCGGAGGCGGGGCGGGCGGCGGACATCTCGCCGAGCATTCTCATGATCAGCATGACCAGGAGGCCGGAGAGCACGAACGCCAGGATGATCGCCGGGCCGGCGGCCGCGATGCCGGCGCCGGAGCCGACGAAGAGGCCGGCGCCGATCACGCCGCCGAGGGCGATCATGGACAGGTGGCGCTGCTTCAGGCCGTGCGAGAGCTGCTGACCACCCGACGCCGGGCCTGCGGCCGGCTGGGTGCCGTTGGGGGTCCCGGTCGCCGTCGGGGCGGAAGTGGGGGCCATAGGGGTGGTTCCAGACTGTGCGGTATGCGACATGAGCTGTCCAATATCCGGCGGCACCCCTGTCCATGCCAAGAATGTTCGATTCGGGCCCACCATGCGGACCCTGCCGAAACCTACTGTGATCATGCTGTGACCAGGAGTTGTTCCGGTCCGGTTCCGACAATGCCCGAGGGCGGGGGTTTGTCCGAAACCGTGCCGTTCGCCCAGTGGATCACCGCGTAGGTTCACAGGTGTTCACTCACCTGGACTCTCACGGAGGAGCCCCGATGGCCACTGCCACCACCCCGATACCGCGCCGCACCGTCCTCGCCGACCTGCTGCCCGCCGCCTCCACCCGCCTCGGCGCCCAGGCCCGCGACCTGGCACTGGTGGCCGGCGGCGCCGCGCTGACCGGCCTGGCCGCCCAGCTGTCGGTGAACGTCCCCGGCTCGCCGGTGCCCGTCACCGGCCAGACCTTCGCCGCCCTGCTGGTCGGCACCGCGCTCGGCGCCCGCCGCGGCGTCGCCTCGATGGTGCTCTACCTGCTGGCGGGCATGGCGGGCCTGCCCTGGTTCGCCGAGGGCACCTCGGGCTGGGCGACGGCCTCCTTCGGCTACGTGATCGGCTTCGTCCTCGCCGCCGCCGTGACCGGCGCGCTGGCCCGCCGCGGCGCCGACCGCACTCCGGTCAACACCGCCGTCACCATGGTCCTCGGCAGCCTCGCCATCTACGCGGTCGGCGTCCCGTACCTCGCCCTGTCGCTGCACGTGTCGCTCGCCCGCGCCGCCGAGCTCGGCCTCTACCCGTACCTGGTCGGCGACGCCGTCAAGGCCGCCTTCGCCGCCGGCGCCCTGCCGCTGGCCTGGAAGCTGCTCGGCCGGCGCTGATCCGCCCGGCCGGCCCGCGTCGCCCGGCGGGCCCGCGCCGCCGTCCCACCCCGCCGCCCCACCCGGTCGGCGCCCCCGTTGTCGGGCCCGGGCGCACGCGCATGCCACACTCATGGCATGCGCGTGTACCTGGGCTCAGACCATGCCGGATACGAACTGAAGAACCACCTCGTGGAGTGGCTCAAGGGGGCCGGCCACGAGCCGGTCGACTGCGGGCCGCACATCTACGACGCCGAGGACGACTACCCGCCGTTCTGCCTGCGTGCCGCCGAGCGCACCGCCGCCGACGAGGACGCCCTGGGCATCGTGATCGGCGGCTCGGGCAACGGCGAGGCGATCGCCGCCAACAAGGTCAAGGGCGTCCGGGCCGCGCTGGCCTGGAGCGTGCAGACCGCCGAGCTCGGCCGTCAGCACAACAACGCCAACGTGATCTCCATCGGCGGCCGCATGCACACCCAGGAGGAGGCCACCGAGTTCGTCGAGGTCTTCCTCAAGACCCCGTACAGCGGCGAGCCCCGGCACACCCGCCGGATCGAGATGCTGAGCGAGTACGAGACCACCGGCGAGCTCCCGCCGATCCCGGCCCACCACCCGCAGGGCTGATCCCGCCACCCACCCTCCCCGACGGCCGGGCCGCCCCCCCCCCGGGGCCCGGCGGCGGCCGGTTCGGGGCCCCCCCCCCCCCCCCGGCCGGGCCCCGGGCCCCCCCCCCCCGCCCC
>NZ_JBHXEM010000059.1:43360-52554 GCF_042724755.1 Kitasatospora sp. NPDC127067
TTCTTTTTTTTTAAACTGCCGGGGGATGACCCCCCCCCCCCCCCCCCCCGCGGGCCGCCCGCCCGCCCCGGGGCGCCCGGCCGTCGCCGTGTCCGGACGCCCCCGGACACCCCGGGACGGCCCCGGGCCTCGCCCGACGGGCCCGCGGCGGCCCGCTCCGCCTGTGGGATCGGCCACAGGCCCCGGCGCTCGGACACCCCCGTACGCGGGGCGCGCACGCCGCCCGCACGGTTCCGTACGCCCAACCGGCGTACGCCTCCTGACGGCACGCCCGCAACCCCGCCGATCGGCCGAAACCCGCCGGGCGCCCCGCGCTCCGGCGCCCGCGCCCGCCCCCGGCCCGTCGACGCCGGGCCGTGCCCGTGGATAGGGTCGGACCCCATGGCTGGCAGAGCGCCGGGCACACCGCCCCAGACGACTGCGACGAGGCCCGGCGCCGCCACGGCGTCCGAGTCCGTGACGGCCCGGTTGCGCAAGAGGCTCCGCCGGGTCCGCCGAAGGCTGCGCACAGCCGGTGTGGACTACTTCCGCGGCGGCGCCGCCGACTGGCCGGTGCTCTGCGCGCTCGCCCTGCTCGTCCCGCTGCTGATCCTGCTCAACATCTGGATGCCCGACTGGGCCCCGCCCACCTCCCTGGTCCTGCCGATCCTGGCCGGCGCCCTGCTGCTGCGCCCCGGCAGCCTGGTGGTGCTCTACGCCCTGGCCGCGCTCGGCCTCTCCTCCGAGTCCGTGATCCACACCGGCCAGCGGGTCGCCAGCGACAACCCCGAGGCGTACATCTACGGCGTGACCCCGGGCGCGGCCCTGGTGGTCGGCGCCGCCGGGGTGGGCGGCCTGCTGCTCGCCCAGTTCCGGGCCCGGGTCGGTGTGCCCTGGTGGGGCGGCTCCACCATGCTGTTCGACCTGCGCGAGCGGCTGCGGGTGCAGAGCCGGGTGCCCGAGCTGCCGGAGGGCTGGCACGCGGACATGGCGCTGCGCCCGGCCGGCGGCCAGTCCTTCTCCGGGGACTTCGTGGTCGCCGCCCGCACCGGCCCCGGCCAGCGGCTGCTGGAGGTGGTCCTCGCGGACGTCTCCGGCAAGGGCATGGACGCCGGCTCCCGCGCGCTGCTGCTCTCCGGTGCCTTCGGCGGCCTGGTCGGCTCGCTGCCCGCGCACGACTTCCTGCCCGCCGCCAACGGCTACCTGCTGCGCCAGTCCTGGGAGGAGGGCTTCGCCACCGCCGTCCACCTGGTGCTGGACCTGGACACCGGGGAGTACGAGCTGCTCTCGGCCGGGCACCTGCCGGGCATGCAGCGGCTGGCCGGGGAGGGGCGCTGGGAGGTCAAGCAGGCCGAGGGCCCGCTGCTCGGGATCTACGACGGCGCCAAGTTCGATGGCGTGCGCGGCCGGCTGAACCGGGGCGACGTGCTGATGCTGTGCACCGACGGCATGGTCGAGGCCCCGGGCCGGGACCTCGGGGAGGGCATGGACCGGCTGATGGGGGAGGCGGACCGGCTGGTGCCCGGCGGCGGACCCGGGACGGGCACGGGCACCGCGGCCGCGCTGATCGAGACGGTCGCCCGGGACATCAACGACGACCGCGCCGTGCTGCTGCTCTGGCGCGACTGACGGTGCCGCCGGGGCACATGCCAAGGGCAGCCGCCGCTGTCAAGCCCGGCAGCTGATCTTCGGCCAATTCGCAGGCCCCGTCGACGGAGCGGACCAGCGGCTTCCGTTCCCCGCCCCCGGCCGTTTTCCGGCCGCTCAGCACGGCCCCGCCGACGATTCGTCAGGACGGCTCCGCTATCGTCCCGGTCGGCGGAAACTCGTCTCGCATCGCAGGATATCGGCGTTGGGCTGACTTTCAGACCTTTACGCAATCGGCACGGTCGACCACACTGAGTCCGGGCGGGACTGTTCAGGATTCGGGGGATTGGGGGCGTCACGTGCGGCACGACAGACAGCGGTCGACTGCGGGCTCCCTCGCCGGCGCTGCGCCGGACGGTCCGCGATTCCGCCTCGGGACCGTCGGACAGGCCGGGGTCCGGCTTTCGCAGGTGCCGCCGGGCGGCGGCACCCCGCTATGAAAACGAGGAAGTGAGTCCGGGTGGCACTCTCCGTCTCCGCACTGGTCCTGTTCGCGATCCTGTGCATCATCTTCATCCGCAACAAGCAGATGAAGATCCCGCACGCGATCGTCGCCGCCCTGTTCGGCTTCATGCTCCACGAGACCACGGTCGCCGGCTCCATCAACTCCCTGCTGGCCAACCTCGCGCACAGCATCTCCGGCATCACCGGCGGCTGACCCGGCCGGGCCGTCCGCACCCTCGCCCAGGGGTCACCGGTCGGCCCGTCTGGCCTCCCGCCAGCGAGCGAACAGTCCCCGGGGGCGCGCCGCCGCCGGGGCCGGGGCACGCATCGGCGCGGGTGCCACCGCACCCGCCGGCGTGTGCTGCCCCGATGCCGTCGGTTCGGCCGTCAGCAGCACGAACAGCCGTGCCCAGCACAGCCGTTCGCCCCGCGGCCAGTCCAGCGCGCGCAGCGCCGCCGACGCCGCCTCCGACACCTCGCCGCCCACCCGGACCTCGGCGACGTCGTCCCCCGCCTTCCCGCCCAGGAAGAGCTTGACGCCCACCGGCCCGGGCCCGGTCAACCCGGCGCGCAGCGCGGGCGCCAGCGCCGGCAGCACCCGGTGCTCGGCGAGCCAGCCCGCCAGGTGCTCGTTGCCGAAGCCGAACACCGCGGCCGGCCCCTGCACCGCGTGCCAGCCCGGGAGTCCGGGCAGGGCCGGGCGGTCGGCGCGGATCCCGCGGCCCCCCGCGACCTCGACCAGCACCGGGGCGGTGGTGGTCGCCCACATCTTCACCGCGTTGGCGAGCTTCTCCTCCTCGGTCTTGCCGAGGCCTGCCGCGCAGTCCCACACCACCGGGGCGTCCGCCCGGCCCAGGTGGAGCACGAAGCCGAGGTCCACGTGCCCGGCGCCGTCGTCCCCGGGGTGCTCGCGCACCGCCACCGCGGTGGTGCCGGGGCCGCGGACCACCTCGCCGTCCGGGCGGAACACCTGGCCCAGTCGCGCCATCTCCCGGACCACACAGCGCTGAATGACGGCCAGTCGCTCCTGCGGATGCACCGGGACTCCTCCACCTCGGGAGCGCGGCGGCTGAGCTCGCGCTCGAACTGCGCTCGAACGCCGCCGAGGCTATCGGCCCGACAGCCCGCCGGGAAACCATGCGGACCCCGCGGTCCTCCGGTCGCGGAAATGTCCTGGATGCCCCACTTTGGGCAGCGGAACCTGAAGGCTGTCCGCCCGGAGGACCCGCATGCCCCGCACCACCGCCCCGCCCCCGCCCGTCCTCCTCGCCCCCGGGCCGCCGCCGTTCGGCCCCGCCGGCCCCGGACTGGTCGCCGAGATCGAGGCCTACCTCGCCTCGCTGCCCGCCCCCGCGCGCACCCCGGTGCCGTACGTCTGCCCCCACGGCAGCGTCCTGCGGCCCTGGCAGGCCGGCCACCCCGAGCCCCGGGCCACGCTGCTCGACCGGGCGCTGGGCCGGCCCGCCCGCCCCGTGCCGGTCGGCGCGGCCGACCACCTCCGGCTCGCCTCCCGCTACA
Organism: Kitasatospora sp. NPDC127067; assembly: GCF_042724755.1. Taxonomy (NCBI): domain Bacteria; kingdom Bacillati; phylum Actinomycetota; class Actinomycetes; order Kitasatosporales; family Streptomycetaceae; genus Kitasatospora; species Kitasatospora sp. NPDC127067. Next base: position 46,949 of record NZ_JBHXEM010000059.1, read on the forward strand.
TCGGCGCGCACGGCTGGCTCCAGGGCGCGATGTGGGACGCGGCCGGCCGGGTCTGCCTGCTCGGCGCACAGGCCGCCGTCCTGGCACACGGCTACGGCACCCCGGACACCGTGCGCACCGCCCGGGTCCAGCTGATGGAGGTGCTGCACGCCACCGGCCGCCCCGCGCGCTCCCCGGACGAGTACAACGACCGCCCGACCACCCGGGAGGGCGACGTCCACCAGCTGCTGGACCGGGCCGCCGCCCGGGCCGCACGGCTCGGACTCTGAGGCGGAAGGGGCAGTGACGGCCCGGGGAACGCCGACGGCCCCGGTGCGCTGGGCACACCGGGGCCGGATCGGAGAGCGGGCGACGAGAATCGAACTCGCGTGACTAGTTTGGAAGACTAGGGCTCTACCATTGAGCTACGCCCGCACGACGCTCCCAGCCGTCACCGGCCGGAAGTCCGGGGGACAGCGTACCTGGTCCGGCCGCCCGAGCGCACGCCCCCTCGCCCAGCGCCCTGCGTGCACCCCCTCGCGCCCGCGCGGTATATGTCGCGGTCGCGCCCGCGCGGAACGACTCGGCGAGCCGTGCAGGCCCGGCGTGTACGCTTCCTCTCGGCACCACGGGGTGTGGCGCAGTTTGGTAGCGCGTCCGCTTTGGGAGCGGAAGGCCGTCGGTTCGAATCCGGTCACCCCGACAGTGCGGCAGGGTCTCGCCCGACGGGGGCGGGGCCCTGTTCTGTGTGGGAGCTCTCCGGCGGCGGTACGGTGGCGCCTGGCGTCCGCCTTTCGTGGTACCGGTAGGATGGGGCGCTGGCGGTAGTCCCTGTGGCGTCCACCCAGGTCAACCGCACGAGGGCGAGGAGTCAAGCTCACCGTCCACCCCACGGGAGATGCAGCTCCAACCGCCCATCGCCCGTCTCGTCCGACCCCCCTTCCGGCTCCGGCCGGGCGATGGGGACGGGCGGAGACAACCTGACCGCAAGCCCCTAGGAGACCTAACCGTGAAGAGCGCCGTCGAGACTCTGAACCCGACCCGGGTTCGACTCACCGTCGAGGTGCCCTTCGAGGAGCTCAAGCCCAGCCTCGACGCGGCGTACAAGAAGATCAACCAGCAGGTCTCGGTCCCGGGCTTCCGCAAGGGCAAGATCCCGAACCGGGTCATCGACCAGCGCTTCGGCCGTGGTGCCGTGCTGGAAGAGGCCGTCAACGACGCCCTGCCGCGCTTCTACACGCAGGCCGTCGACGAGGGCAAGATCGAGGTCCTCGGACAGCCCGACATCACCAACATCGAGGGTGTCGAGAAGATCGCCGATGGCGGCGACCTGAAGTTCACCGCCGAGGTCGACGTCCGTCCGGAGGTCACCCTGCCGGAGTTCTCCTCCATCGAGGTGACCGTCGACCCGATCGTCGTCTCCGACGAGGACATCGAGAAGTCGCTGGAGCAGCTGCGCGAGCGCTTCTCCTCGGTCAAGGACGTCGAGCGCGCCGCCGCCGAGGGCGACATCGTGGTCGTGGACCTGGTCGCCAAGGTCGACGGCGAGGTGCCGGACGACGGCACCGCCAACGGCGTCAGCTACGAGATCGGCTCGGGCCGCCTCATCGACGGCATCGACGAGGCCGTCGTCGGCCTGTCGGCCGGCGAGGAGAAGACCTTCGAGACCGAGCTCAAGGGTGGCACCCAGGCGGGCAAGACCTCCGAGGTCACCGTCACCGTCACCGCCGTCCAGGAGAAGGAGCTGCCCGAGCTGGACGACGAGTTCGCCCAGCTGGCCAGCGAGTTCGACACCCTGGAGGACCTGCGCGCCGACTCCCGCAAGCGCCTGGAGCGCATGAAGGAGTACGACCAGGCCACCCAGGCCCAGGAGAAGGTCCTGGACGCGCTGCTCGCCCTGGTTGAGATCGAGTACCCCGAGAAGCTCCTCAAGGACGAGGTCGAGACCCGCAAGCACAACGTGGAGCACCACCAGCTCCAGCCGATGGGCCTCACCCTCGACGCCTACCTGGAGACCCAGGGCAAGACCGCCGAGGAGTGGGACGCGGAGATCGAGGAGCAGGCGAAGAAGGGCATCAAGACCCAGTTCGTCCTGGACCAGATCGTCGCCGACGAGGAGCTGGGTGTTAACCAGGAGGAGCTGACCGAGCACCTCATCCGCCGCGCCGCCGGCTCCGGCCTCACCCCGGACCAGTTCGCCCAGCAGGTCGTCCAGGGCGGCCAGGTTCCGCTGCTGGTCGGCGAGGTCGCCCGCGGCAAGGCGCTGGCCACCGTGGTCGAGGCCGCCAAGGTCGTCGACACCGAGGGCAACGAGATCAACTTCGACGACGAGGACGAGACGGCCGAGACCGTCGAGGCCGCCGCCGAGGAGACCTCCGCCGAGGAGAAGACCGAGGCCTGAGCGCCCCGGTAGCCCCTCCAGGCTGCAGCGGGCCCGGACGCCGTACGGTGTCCGGGCCCGCTGTCGTCCCCGCCCGCGACCACCGCGACCCTGCGCTCACAGCGAACAGTTCTGCGTGAGGGATTCTGCGGCCCGGCCTGCGCGTTAGGGTCCTTGGACAGCACCAATCACGACGTGATACCCGGAAGCTGTGCGACATCGTGACGGCCGTGGAGCGACCGTCCAAACCGACTGAGCAGGTGGCTAAGTGACGTTCCCGCAGATGCAGATGCCTGGCCCGATGGCGCCGCACGCCGCCGCTGGTGACGTGCTCGGCGGCCTTGGCGACCAGGTCTACAACCGGCTGCTCAACGAGCGGATCATCTTCCTCGGCCAGGCGGTCGACGACGACATCGCCAACAAGATCACCGCGCAGCTGCTGCTGCTGGCCGCGGACCCGGACAAGGACATCTTCCTCTACATCAACTCCCCGGGCGGCTCGATCTCGGCCGGCATGGCGATCTACGACACCATGCAGTACATCAAGAACGACGTCGTCACCATCGCGATGGGCATGGCGGCCTCGATGGGCCAGTTCCTGCTCACCGCGGGTGCCCCGGGCAAGCGCTTCTCGCTGCCGAACTCGACCATCCTGATGCACCAGCCCTCCGCGGGCCTCGGCGGTTCCGCCACCGACATCCGCATCCAGGCCGAGCAGCTGCTCCGCACCAAGAAGCGGATGTCCGAGCTGATCGCCCACCACAGCGGCCAGTCCTTCGAGCAGATCACCGCCGACTCCGACCGCGACCGCTGGTTCACCCCGGAGGAGGCCCTGGAGTACGGCCTCATCGACGCGATCATGCACAGCGCCGCGGACGTCCCCGGCGGCGGCGGCACGGGCGCTGCCTGAGCCTCGGCCCGCCCGCGAGACCACAGCCCCAACGCCCCGGAGGACAAGGACCCCATGAACATCCCCAGCCTGTCGGCCGCCCAGGCCCGCGTCGAGGACATGCGCGCCGAGGGCCGCTACATCGTCCCGCGCTTCGTCGAGCGCACCACGCAGGGCATCCGCGAGTACGACCCGTACGCCAAGCTGTTCGAGGAGCGCATCATCTTCCTCGGCTCGCAGGTCGACGACGTCTCGGCGAACGACATCATGGCGCAGCTGCTGTGCCTGGAGTCGATGGACCCGGACCGCGAGATCCAGATGTACATCAACTCGCCCGGCGGCTCGTTCACGGCCCTGACGGCCATCTACGACACCATGCAGTACGTGAAGCCGGACATCACCACGGTCTGCATGGGCCAGGCGGCCTCCGCCGCGGCCGTGCTGCTCGCCGCCGGCACCCCCGGCAAGCGGATGGCGCTGCCGAACGCCCGCATCCTGATCCACCAGCCGTACACCGAGACCGGCCGCGGCCAGGTGTCCGACCTGGAGATCCAGGCCAAGGAGATCTTCCGGATGCGCGAGCAGCTGGAGGAGATGCTCTCCAAGCACTCCAACCGGACGGCGGAGCAGGTGCGCGACGACATCGAGCGCGACAAGATCCTGACCGCCGAGGAGGCCGCCGAGTACGGCCTGATCGACCAGATCATCTCCACCCGCAAGACCTCGCTGACCTCCTGAGGTCGGCTCCCTCCCGGCCCGCCCCCGGGTCGGGAGGGGCCGTCGGGGGGGGGGGGGGGCGCCGCGGGGGGCCCCGCCCCCGCCCCGGCCCATCGGCGGGCCCGCGCGACGGCATCTGTTCGGTATCAATTCGCCCAGGGCGTAGGGCAGACCTGGCGAAGAGGCCGGAATCACGGGCCCGGCAGAGTACCGTCGGATAGCGAGACCGAGCGCCGTCGGCGTTGACGGTCCACAGCACCAGGCCCCGGAACCCTGCGGGGCCCCTGGCGAAGGGGAAGCACCTCGTGGCACGCATCGGAGACGGTGGCGACCTGCTCAAGTGCTCGTTCTGCGGCAAGTCGCAGAAGCAGGTGAAGAAGCTGATCGCCGGCCCAGGCGTGTACATCTGCGACGAGTGCATCGACCTGTGCAACGAGATCATCGAGGAGGAACTCGCCGAGACCTCCGAGGTGCGCTTCGAGGAGCTCCCGAAGCCGCGCGAGATCTACGAGTTCCTGGACCAGTACGTGGTCGGCCAGGACCTCGCCAAGAAGGCGCTGTCGGTCGCCGTCTACAACCACTACAAGCGGGTCCAGGCCGGTGAGGCGGGCCGCAGCGGCGGCAACGGCCGCGAGGACGCCATCGAGCTGGCCAAGTCCAACATCCTGCTGCTGGGCCCCACCGGCTCCGGCAAGACGCTGCTGGCGCAGACCCTGGCCCGGATGCTCAACGTGCCGTTCGCCATCGCGGACGCCACCGCGCTGACCGAGGCCGGCTACGTCGGCGAGGACGTCGAGAACATCCTGCTCAAGCTGATCCAGGCGGCCGACTACGACGTCAAGAAGGCCGAGACCGGGATCATCTACATCGACGAGATCGACAAGGTCGCGCGCAAGAGCGAGAACCCGTCGATCACCCGGGACGTCTCCGGCGAGGGCGTGCAGCAGGCCCTGCTGAAGATCCTGGAGGGCACCACGGCCTCGGTGCCGCCGCAGGGCGGGCGCAAGCACCCGCACCAGGAGTTCATCCAGATCGACACCACCAACGTGCTGTTCATCGTCGGCGGCGCGTTCGCCGGCCTGGAGCGGATCATCGAGGGCCGCGCGGGTGCCAAGGGCATCGGCTTCGGCGCCAACATCCGCTCCAAGCGGGAGTCGGACGCCAGCGACCACTTCCGCCAGGTGATGCCCGAGGACCTGGTGAAGTTCGGCATGATCCCCGAGTTCATCGGCCGTCTCCCGGTGATCACCAGCGTGCACAACCTGGACCGCGAGGCGCTGCTCCAGATCCTCACCGAGCCGCGCAACGCGCTGGTCAAGCAGTACCGCAAGCTGTTCGAACTGGACGGCGTGGAGCTGGAGTTCTCCCGGGACGCGCTGGAGGCGATCGCCGACCAGGCGATCCTGCGCGGCACCGGCGCGCGCGGGCTGCGGGCCATCATGGAGGAGGTGCTGATGTCCGTGATGTACGAGGTTCCCTCGCGCCAGGACGTCGCCCGCGTGGTGGTCACCGGCGACGTGGTCTCCAAGCACGCCATCCCCACCCTGGTGCCGCGCGACATGATCAAGCGCGAGCGCCGGGAGAAGAGCGCCTGACCCGAGGCCTCCGTGACACGGGAGGGGCCCCGCACCGGATCCGGTG